>JAGYNX010000391.1 GCA_018399855.1 Spirochaetota bacterium | reverse complement strand
GGCATATTTTGCTGACAGCATTGGGAAAAAGATACTGGCAAGGAAAGACGTAATCGGAAATGCACTGAAGCCTTCACATCATCCCGAATTCTCTCCCGGGCGGGTAAGGCTTTTCGGTAATAATCATATTTATATCAATACAGGTAGTCATCGTCCTTTCCGAGAAAATACAATGACTTGATTTCTTCCACATGCACTTTTCCTTCACGAACAATTTTCAATTTTTCCTTGCTTACATTGATGATAGTAGGCTCGGGGTGCCGTTTGCACAACTCCTCGATAATGAGTATTAAATCAACCCTGTCACGATAGGCATTGATTATCTCGTCTTTCTTGTAATATATTTTCCTGGTTTTTCGAAAGGCGCTTGAATATATCAACGGGTGGTCCATGTATTCAAGCAGTAGAGACAATAGTTTATTTCTTGGGATTCGTACCGCGATTTCTTCCTGTTTCGTGTAATCATTTTTTTTCGGAAGAATTACGGTTACTTCTCCGGGCCAAAGCCGGTGAAGAAAATCGAACTGGAACTTGTCAATCCTGGCAATTTCATCGAGATTTCTATAATTAGCAATAAGCCTTACAAATCGTTTATTGGGCTTTCCGATAAGCTTTGAAATCTTCTTCTCCATTTCAGGAGTAGCCATGCCAACAATGCCATATATATTATCAACCGGCATAACAACCATTCCACCACTCCTGAGAATGGATGCAGCTTTTTCGATAATGCTTTCCTCTATCGATCCGTCTTTTTTTAATTTTTTCAGTACGATTATTTCATGTTCTTTCAAGGGCATTTCTACAGCGCGCTTCATCACAATCAACCTTGTCATGTAATAATTTGCAGGTAATCTGTCCCGCAACATTGTCTTTAAATATTCTATAATGAGCGAACTGTAAATGCAAACATTTTAGGGAACTTGTATTTTTTATCCCACCCACACCTTTATTAAAGGTTTCGTATTGTTCAATAGGATATTTTTGATTCATAGATTTTTCGTAGTTCTTTTTTCTCAAGTAATAATAATGAGCATGGGCAGATGACATTTTTCTATAAAGTACAATATCATTATTAATAAACTCTGATATCTTTGAGATATATCCCATGTTTTCAAGCTCGTGTATCTCTTCATTCAGATAGGGGCAGGTAAGCCATATTGGATTCGCGATAGCGGTATATTGTACCGAGTCTTTATCATTATCACCTGTCAATGCGGGATTCAGAAGAACTATACGTGGAAAACCAAACTCGCATTTTTCCACTACTCTTTCAGCGTAAATCTTCGTTGTTTTTAACTGCCATTTGAGAACAGTAATGTCACGTTTGCTGAGTTCAGAACTGGCTATTTTCATATGACCTTTCTTCATTCACCTGTATTCACTTCTTTTCTCACGAACATATACATAAGAACCACCAGTGAGGACAAAACTATCCAAAAGATACGAAGATATTCAATTTTTACACCATACACTTCACTGTCCTGCCTGTCTGCTATTTCTTCAGGTATAGAAACCCCTCTGACGAACAGAACATCTTCGCCGGGTTTTATATAGCCTGCCCTCTGTGCTTCTTCCCTGATAAATTCTCCCTGCCGGTGACGATTGAGTAATTCCTCCAGGTTTTTATTTTCACGCTGGAGGAATTGTATTCCCGACATCAATTCTTTTCTTTCTGATTCAAGGCGCATTCTCTCCAGCAATCCGCTTTCACTAAAAATAAAGCAGTAAATGCCAAAAAGAATGAAGAGGAGAACAAAAAGAGAAAATTTGCTCTTATGATTTAGCAATGTTATAAAAAACCTCTTCGCCGTTGAATTTACCAGCTACTCCCAGTTCTTCTTCAATTCTCAGAAGCTGATTATACTTTGCCATCCTGTCTGTTCTTGAAGCTGAACCTGTCTTGATCTGTCCGGTATTCATTGCCACAACCAGGTCAGCAATGGTAGAATCTTCGGTTTCACCGGAACGGTGTGATACAACGGCAGTATAGCCTGCGCGCTTGGCCATTTCGATTGCCTCGATAGTTTCTGTAATGGTACCGATCTGGTTCAACTTGATTAGGATAGAATTTGCAATACCCTGCTTGATGCCTTTCTCAAGACGCTGCGTGTTGGTAACGAAGAGATCGTCTCCCATGAGCTGTATTTTATTACCGATCTTATCAGACTGAATTTTCCAGCCGTCCCAGTCATC
>JAGYNX010000390.1 GCA_018399855.1 Spirochaetota bacterium | reverse complement strand
CCGTGGTTACTGAGACTCCAACTGTCCATGTTTTCTGCCTGAGGGGAAATTCATTGCCTGTGTACCCGTAGCTGCCGAATAATTGAAATTTAGGGAGATAGTAATATTCTGCCATTGAGAGTTCTTTTTCTGATTTCAATAACGTGTAGTTACTTTTATATATTTCATTTCGCTTTTTTAGCCCCAGTGCTATGAGATCTTTCTTTTCGGGAAATTCGGTCAACTCTTCCGGTGAATGTTTCATGTCTGTTAGTATAATTTCCGCATCAGAAGACAGACCCAAAAGATTAGCGAAATCTCGAAGTGAATTTTCATAATCATTTTGTGAGGTTAACACCGAATATTTGGCTTCACTTATTTTGGCATCCACCTGGATTTGCTGAAGATTGGTGGCCATTCCCAGTTTTTTCTGTTCTGAAACTATTTTCTGCTGCAGGTAGAGACTGTTCAGCAACTTCTGATTGATCTTTATCTCATGCTGTTTTTTCTGAAGGTCGTAGTACGTTTTTTTTACGTTGAGTATTATGTTTCGCTGCTCTATGATGTATTCCGATTCGGCAAGCAGTGCTTCAATTTTTGATACCTGGTAAGACAGTATACTTCTTCCGCTGGTGTTGATGTCATAGCTGATATTGCAGGACAGCGAATGGCTTCGCATGTCATTTTCCCTGTAGGCAACCTCGTCATCTTTCTGGTATTGTATGGAAGACACCGGCAGAAGGTCCCGCCAGTTTTCATGTATCAGTTTTCGGGATATGGCAATACTGCTTTTCAACGCGTGAAGCTTGATACTGTTTTTCCTGGCGATGACGATAGATTCTTCCAGGGTAAGTGTCCCGGCATGAAGCATGCCTCTTGCACTGAATACGCAAAGAGGTATTGCCATCAGGCATATGTACATGAAAACATGCCTCATCGACCAGCCATCCTGTCAAGCCGGGTTACCATGAGTTCGGTTAGTTCCAGTTGATCCCTGACATCGTGAATATTACACCTGTTTGATGTGATCCTGATAACCGCAACAGGGGCAGGGTTGTCACCTGAAAGTATTTCAAAGAAAAGGGAAGTTGAGGTTTTGGGATTAAGCACATCACCGAAGGTTGCCGTATACAGGTGAATACGTGCATGATGCCGGTAATCCACGTCGCTTGATTCGGACTGCAGAAACGAAGCTGCCCTGTAATTATGTTTTCTCAACGAGAAACAGCTGTTCTGCACCAGGGATTGTTCAAGGTTACCCTTATCTTCTGAATGAATGACGATCTCTTTAACATAGATTGACTCCAGCGAAGAAAGAGACTCCAGGCCATTGACATGATCAACCGAATAACTGGTGCAGCCGCAGATCAATGTAACAAGGAAAAGCAGGGTGCATGCAAAACGTATGTGTGTATTCATTTTTCACCTTCCATGAATTGTTCGATCAAGTGAGACATGTGCTGATGTTCATTACTTCTTTTCTCTAACCCGAGTTCTTCATAGGTGGTGGACAAGGCGGCATGTATTTTTGATAAATAATAGTAGTTGTTCATTGCCCTGTTCATTATGATAATAGCCTTATCGTTTTCTCCCTTCCTGAGATGCAGTGATCCCATCAGGTATAAAGCCAGGGGATGGTTGCCGTTTGTCCGTATAACCTTTTCAAGTATGCTGCCCGCCTTATCGTATTGGTGCTTTTTCATGTGCCACCTGGCATACAGTAGAAGGCCTTCCGGGTTGTTTCCCGTGATGTCCAGGTATTCTTCAATTGATTCGACGAAGCTGTCATCGTCTCCCCTGAAAAAGTGAACCTTGGCCAGAAGCAGGTATCCCTCTTGAAGAGTGCTGTCATAATTCAGTGCCCGAATGAGTTTCGCCTCTGCACCGGCAAGGTCTTTCTGCATGTACAATTGCAATGACTGCCGGTAAAGATCCTGTGCTTTCTCACGGTTGTTTCCACTGCAGCTGATAAGCACTGAAATGATCATAAGGAAGAACAATGGTTTCATCAGTATCACCCCTCTTCACTCCCCAAGCGTAGAAAACAACTGCCCCACCGTGTACCGGATCAACTCCCGGGAAACATAATCCTCCTTGAGAGGAGAATCGTAAAACCCCGAGAAATTGTCCCCCAGTTTCATTTCCCATTGACCATGCACCCACTTGTGCAGCCTTTCAGAAAAGCGGTATTCCCTGCTGGCATGAACCTCAACAGCCGGATCTTTCAA
>JAGYNX010000039.1 GCA_018399855.1 Spirochaetota bacterium | reverse complement strand
GCGTGCGAATTCTTCATCCATATTGTGCAGTTGCAATTCGTAGATGCCCAGTATCCAGGGTACCAGGTTATATTTTTTTTCCTTGCCTGATGGGTCGCATTCTACAAGCCCCCGGGCCCACATACTGGTGAGCGCCTGGCCAAGTTCTTCCGGGTCATGACCGGTGCGGGAGGCTACCTGTACAGCGGTTTCTTTCTTAAGTTTGAGACTGCAGAAAAGCTCGGCTTCATCGGGCCTGAATATTTTTTTCAATAGATCCAGTTCAACACCACTTTCGGATCGGGGAAACCCGTTGGGTAGGGAGTCAAGTACATCGGCCAGTTTTTCGTATACGTTCTGTTCCATGCCGGTCACCTCGTAGTTGGATATATCCCAAACATATCACTGTTATGTTTCATGTAAATCACTATTTTGGGTAACCACAGAGAATCAGAGATACAGAGGAAGGATTTTTTTTATAGCTGTCTTAATGTTACATTAAAGCGGTATACCAGCTGAAATACTATTCAGTTATCATAACATGCAACCAGGCAACCATATTTTCTCTGTTTCTCTGAGCCTCTGTGGTTCATTTTTTGAAGTTGCACTGCAAGCAGATATTGATATATAATTAAATAGAGAAACACTTCGCGGTGGTCATTTTATGGAGAACGGAACAAAATGATAATAGACTCCCACGTACATATCGGCACCATTGAGGATTTTGATCTTACTGCGTCCATGCTGTTGAAGGCAATGGACCGCTACGGGATAGACTTTGCCCTGGTGTCCAACGTGGAGGGATCGGAATTCATGCCTCCACATGGGCCTGTCGATGATCCCGTTTCCGAAAGGGAGGTGAACGAGAAGGTGCTGAACCTGGTGCGCAGGCATCCTGACCGGCTGCGGGGCCTGTACTGGATAAAGCCCCACACGGAAGGCTACACCCCTGACGTGCTTCTTTTCTTAGAGGAGAACCGTGATGTTTTTGCCGGCATGAAATTTCATCCGGACATGTCACAGTTGAAGATAACGGACAAAAAGTATGTTCCCTACCTTGAATGCGCAAAAACTCTTGGCATGCCGGTTGCGGTGCATACCGCGCATGACATATACGCCCATCCATCATTCGTGCGTGAGGTGGCTGGAGAGTGGCCCCTTCTCAACTTTGTGCTGGTGCACATGGGGCTTGCCTCTGATAACATTGAATCTATCGGGTACATGGAAGAACTTCAAAACGTGTACGGTGATACCACGTGGGTTACCTTTGAATCAATTGAGAAGGCGGTGAAATGGGTGGGAAGCCACAAGATACTCTTTGGCACCGACGCCCCCATCGACGGGGTGGATACCTATGACTGGTACCAGGACAAGATACGGGGTATACGTGAGCAACTGGCTGATGAAGACACGGAAAACATTTTATTCCGGAACGCGCAAAAGCTGTTCCTGGAAAGGTAGCTGTTATACGGGTGATGGCAGCTGCAGGTAAGAATCTGCCAGTACCTTCAGGATCATGTGGGGGGATGTGAGTGAATGGGGGACGTTCAGCATGCAGGTTATATCTCCCCCGTCCACCCTCAAGAATCCTTTTGACAGGCCCGCTATTGAAGTTTCGTAATCATTTTTTTCTGATATAAAAAGTTCGGGGCTGGTGCAGTACACCGCTGCAAGGGGGTCCCACAGGTAGATGTGGGAAACTCCAAAATAATTCTGCATCAATTGCATCCATGGGGTGAAGGGAGCCTCGATATACGCGTACAGGGATGGGGATATGAAGTCCTGTAATGTTCGCATCTGGTTTGTGCCAAAAGGCATCTGCAGGCACAGGTTTCCCGTGATGACGGTAACCGGGGTTCCCGACAGGAAGAGCCCTGACGCGGCTTCGGGGTCGGAGGACACGTTCAGTTCGCCCATCTCCTTCCCGTTTATGATCAGGGGTTCAGTTACCCCTCCCATTATCACAACCTGGTGCAGGTTATGGAAGAAATTGTGATCCACCTGGTATGCGCCCAGTAGATTGGTGAGTGACCCGGTGGCAAGCAGGGTTATCTCTCCCGGGTTGGTGGCTGCAGTGTGGGCAAGGAATTCTGCAGCGTCGCTGTGCCTGTGTTCCGTGTTTGCCGCACCTTTAACAAGGGGAACATCACTGATGGTAAAATCGTCAAAGAGGGTGCGGGTGCACCGGTACACGTCTTCGATAGTGCTGTTGCCGAAGGTGAGGGTTACCCCGAGCAGTTCAACGTCAGACCCCCCCCGCAGGTAGAGCAGGGCCATGCCGTCGTCGATGTCACGGTGCTGCATACCCATGGTGTTGTCACAATCATGAATAATTTTCATTACACTACGTCTTCCCGGAGAAACCAGTCTATGTCGGCCAGGTAATTCTGTATGGTGTTGAAGGTGTGATGGTTTTGCAGTTTCCTGTCTGAGCGGGTATACTCATACCATGCCATGTAACACCAGCTTAACCCCCGCAGGATTATGGTTCGTTCAAGAAGCCGCGTTTTTCCACGGAGTTCATCAAGGGGAATGCCGGTTTTCAGTATGGACTCGTATTCACGAATGAATTCTGTTTTCTCGTCTGCTGAATATATGTAGTTACCTTTCCACAGGGTGGTGGTGGGGGTAAGGAAATGCCCGAGGTCCTGGTAGCGATGTGAGATCACCGCCTTCTCCCAGTCTACCAGGTATGCCCTGTTGCCCTCGTCATCGATGATGAAGTTATGTGAGTTTACCTCTGTATTTACCATGCACATCTGTTCTGACTGGAATTCTTCACGCATGGATTGTCCCTTTTTTTGAATGATGTTGTGCAGCTCAAATAGCTTACCCTGTTCTTCCGTCAGTGGATGGCGGGGAAAACGGGTCAGCAGTTCATGGCTTTCAGCGGCGATGTCCAGCACTGGATTGGACTGCACGATGAGGCGGTTATCGGGCTTCAGGGCGTGAATGGCGGCAAAGACTTCGGCGGCGTGGCGGGTATCATCCGGATAGCGCAAAGGTCGGCCGGGAAGGTATACCATGAGAAGCACGCCGCCGTCAAATTCTTCGGGTGAAGGGTCATGGTACAGGGGACGGGGGGTTACCCCTGAAGGATATACCGCGTCCAGAACATTGAACTCGTAGGTTACCTGGTCATCAAGGCCCAGCTGGCTTCCGTGATTTATCCTGAACACATACGCATGGTTTCCGGTAGCTGTCACCAGGTAATTTTCATTATATTCACCGGCGGCAAGAAAAGAAACAGTGCAGTCACCGGTTACCCATTTCTTTTTTTTAAGAAAAGCCCTGATTGTATTACTTTTCTTTTTTGTATCCATTGTCTCCATTACATCCATGGGGAAGTTTCCTCTTCATGGTATATAGTTATAAGTAAAAAAATGATCCGGGTCAACATTATATATTGAAAATATTCAAATTTCGTGTATTGTTCAATAAGGCCTTTCATGGTAGGATGGGAAAACAAAAAATAATGAGACGATCATATTCGATTGTTGTACCGGTTTTAAATGAAGATGAACGTATCAGGGACACCATTGAGAGTGTATTTGAACTTATTGATGAATATGCTGATGAGATAATCGTGGTGGACGGAGATAAAGATGGAAGTTCGGTCAGGCTGTTGTCACCTGGCATCCCGGTAAAGAAGATAATATCAGAGCAGGGCAGGGGGCGACAGATGAATGCGGGGGCACAGGTAGCCGGTGGAGATGTGCTGGTTTTCCTGCATGCAGATACACGGCTGCCCTATGATGCACTGGGGCAAATTGACCGGGCACTTGACGACCGCCGGGTTGTGGGTGGGGCCTTTGATCTTGGCTTTGACGATACTCACTGGTGGTTCGCCGTGGTGGCTGCCAGCGGCTCCTTGCGGTCTCGCCTGACACGGATACCATTCGGAGACCAGGGGCATTTTTTCAGGAAAGAGTATTTTCACGAAACAGGGGGATACCCGGAGATACCCATTATGGAAGACGTGGAGATTATGCGCAGCATAAAGCAACGGGGAGACCGTATCAAAATACTGGATAGTCGTGTTCGCACTTCTCCCCGTATGTGGTATGAAAAGGGCTTTCTTATGAACACGTTAAAAAATTATGCCATACAGCTTATGTACCTTGCCGGGATGCCGGTTGAAACACTGGCATCAGTGTATTATGGCAAACAGGGGAGGAAACAATGAATAAAATCATGGTCTCTTTCCAGGAAGCAAGTCTTGGGGTGATGAATGATTCTGATAACGCGGGGGAACGTTCCGTGCCCTATATTGATTATATAGAAATTTTGAGGAATTGAATAATTGGAACACAATATGGAAGAACCATACAGGAAGGCGCTGGTGGTGTTTGTAAGGTATCCCCGGCCAGGAAAGGTGAAATCACGGCTTGAAGAAGGAATCGGCAGTGCAACTATAACGGCAGATTTATACCGATGTTTTGTAATGGATGTGCTTGATACAGCCAGCTCGGTATATGATACCGTTATTATCAGCTTTGAACCATCCGTGAAGGAAAGAACATACCGGGAATGGCTGGGAGATTCTTTTGAGTACATGCAGCAGCGGGGAGATGATATTGGTGCCCGCATGTTTCATACCTTCGAAGACGTGTTTCAGGCCGGCTACAAGTCTTGCTTTCTCATGGGCAGTGACATTCCTGATCTGCCGGGAAAAATTATATCAGATGGTTTGCGTCTACTCGATTCGGTGGATGCGGTAATCGGCCCGGCGCTTGATGGGGGATATTACTGCATCGGCTTGAGAAAAAACGCTCTTTCCGGGGATTATTTTTACAATATACAATGGAGTACCTACAGTGTGTTATCTGCCACCTTAACCCGCCTGGAATCTGCACGGATCGAATATGTTTCGTTGCCTGAGTGGGGTGATGTGGATACCCTTGATGATCTGCGGGAGATGGTTTCAAGGAACAATTTGTCATTATTCAAAAAATCACATACCATGCGATATATCCGCTCGCAGCATCTTTTCCAGTCTATCCTTTAGGGGCATATCGTGAAGAGAAGGTTGATTTGCCTGTATATTAAGTATATGTTAAACTATTTATCCCGTTGAAACCGGGGATTGTATGGAAACCTGGAAGCTGGAGGAAAAACAATGCGGTATAATTATGATCTTTTAGTTCTTGGGGGCGGAGCGGCAGGACTGGTGGCCGCATCAGTGGCAGTGAACCTGGGTAAAAGGGTTGCGCTGGTAGAGGCGCGAAAAACAGGTGGAGAGTGTACCTGGTACGGTTGTATTCCCAGCAAGGCACTGATAAAATCGGCTTCCCTGGTACATGATGCGGGGCACCTGTACGATTATGGTCTGGCCGGCAAAAAGGTTACCGGGCTTCGCCCGGAAGATGGATTGAAACGGGTGCAGAAGGTGGTACGTACCATTTACAGTCATGAGACACCACGGGTTCTGGAAGAGAAGGGTATCACCGTTATAATGGGCAAGGGACAGTTCGTTGATGCCCATCATGTCAGGGTAAAGGGGAAGATGTATTCGGCCAAAAAGTTCGTGATCGCAACCGGGTCAGAGCCCTTTGTCCCCCCCATTGAAAATATTGATTCTGTACCATACCTGACCAATGAAACGGTATTCAGCCTTAAGAAACCACCCGCTTCCATGATCGTGCTTGGTGGTGGTGCCATCGGAATTGAAATAGGACAGGCTTTTCAGCGCCTGGGAACGAAGGTTACCGTTGTAGAAATGTTGAACCGGATCATACCCAGGGATGACCCCGAGTTGACGGGAATGCTGGCAAAAAGGCTTTCAGATGAAGGGATGACGGTGCTTACCGGGCACAGGGCGATACGGGTGATGCAGAAAGGAACGCAGCTGGAGTTAACCGTCGTTAATGAAAAAGAGAAGAAAAGGATAGTGAAGGCGGAAACCCTGCTGGTAGCTGTTGGAAGAAAGCCCCGTGTGCACGGGCTGGGTCTTGAAGCGGCCGGTGTGCAATACGATAACGGGGGGCTTGCTCTTGATAAATACCTGAGAACGTCGGTGCCGCACATTTTTGCTGCGGGAGATGTGGCTGGGCCTTACCTGTTCAGTCACATGTGTGAATACCAGGGCATTACCGCGGCCACTAACGCCATGCTTCCGGTGAAAAGGAAGGTGGACTATTCTCATGTTCCCTGGGTGACCTATAGCGACCCGGAAATTGCTCACTCGGGGCTGACAGAAGAAGAAGCGGTTGAGAAATATGGTACACGTATTCGTGTATACAAAAAATCATATGGTGATCTTGATCGGGGCATTACAGACGGGACGGAATTCGGGCTGGCGAAATTTATTACGAAAAAAAACGGTAAGCTGCTGGGGATACATATATTGGGCGCCCGGGCAGGTGAACTGATGCATGAGGCACATGCCATGAAGGCTATGGGTATACCCTTTCACAAGCTTAGTGGGGTAATTCACGCCTACCCGTCATATTCTGACATGGTGCGGCATCCGGCCAGGGATGCCTACGTGGACAGGATCAGGAATAACCCGCTGGTGCGGCTGGTACAGTTTTTCATGAAAAGAGATACGGGTGATGAGTAGTTTTTTCCGGGTGTACTGGAAGCATATTGTGTTGTTGGTGGTGCTGGTTGGGGGGGCAGTTATGATCCGCATGGCAGGATGGCATGAGTATATCACCCTGCAGAACCTGCAGGCATATGCCGGTTCCCTTCAGGAGATGGTACTTGACAGCTACCTGCAGTCGGTGCTGATTTTTATCGGCATATATATACTGGTTACCGGGTTTTCCATTCCAGGGGCTGCGGTAATGACCCTGGCGGGTGGATATCTTTTCGGGGTGATTTTGGGGGCGGTATATGTAAACGTGGGGGCCACCCTGGGAGCGTTTATGGCTTTCCTGGCGGCGAGATTTATTCTTGGCAACTGGATACAGGAAAGATACGGTGAGCGGCTGCGTCGTTTTAACCGGGATATCAATGAAAACGGCTACAACTACCTGTTAACATTGCGGTTGATTCCCGTGTTTCCCTTCTTTCTTATCAATTTTTTTGCCGGTCTTACTTCCATACCTCCCCGTACCTTTATCTGGACCACCTCACTGGGTATTATACCCGGATCACTGGTATATGCCTTTGCCGGAAAGCAGCTTGCAACGGTTACGTCGGTTGGGGATATCTTTTCCACCAATATGCTGATCGCCTTTATACTGCTGGGTCTTTTTGCCCTTTTTCCAGTGGTGCTGAAGAAACTGGGAATTGTGCGGGTATCCGGTGGAAAGGATACATAGGCAGTGTCTGTACTGTATGCCGTTACAGGGCAAATTTTTCCCGAAATGTATGGGGGATCTTGCCTATCACCCGTTTCTGAAAATTAAAAGCCACTGCTCCTGACTCTGCCAGGCATGCGGGATGTCCATCTTTCATCACCCGATGGAAAAACCGGAACCCTTTTTCGCTGATTTCACCTATATTGCTTTCAATGATGATGGAATCGTCAAGAAATATCTCTTTCTTGAAATTCAGAACCATGTCGGCCATGATTATGGAAGTTTCATCGTCTCCAAGATTCAGCTCGTTCAACCCGTTGTCCATTAATAGCTGATGGCGTGCCTGGTGCAGCAGGGCAACCATCTCGGTAGTTCCCACGTGACCTGACATGTTCACGTCATACACACGAACAACGCATTCATATCTGAATGGATAGCTTTTCTGCTCGGTAAGGCGTACTCTGGACATATTCTTCTCCATCACTGTTCATTCTTACAGTGGCAACTGTAATGACATGATGAAATATTGAAAGTAAAATTTATGTCAGCACCTGTTACTGTTGAATATGTTTACAGGACGTCAATAATCACCATGGCGATATCATCATCAAAGGTAGTCTTTGATCCGTATAACCCGTGAACCCGAAGGTGATCTTCCACCCGTCTGCAGAAATTACCCGCGGTAAGTTCACCAGATCCGGCAAGAAGGTCAACGAGGTTTTTTTCAAACGGGATACCCTCCCTGTTTTCGGCCTCGGTTAATCCGTCAGTATAGAAAAGGAACCGGTGTCCGCTTTTTACCGGTATCTCCATCTCCTGAAATTCCTGGTAGTCAAAAAGTCCAAGCATTTTACCATGGGGTTTGAGGGTGTCCACTTCCCCCGTGTCACGGTTAACCCGGTATACGGGATTATGACCCGCACTGGACATGACAAGATTCATCTGGTAAAAATCAAAATACGCGTAGCAGCCGGTTACAAAGTTATCAGCGATAAGATTTTTTATGGACCTGTTGATATATGATAACACGTAAGAGGGGGACCATGAATTCTTGTAGGTCTGCCGGTTCTGGAATGAAAGTTTCAACATGCTTGTAATAAAGGCGGCAGATACACCATGTCCAGACGCGTCGGTAATGAGGAGACCGAATCGTCGTTCCCTTTTTTCAGGGGAGTACAGGAAGTCGTAATAATCTCCCCCCACCTCAATCATTGGTATGTAAGCTGCCGCAACCTCTACACCTTCAAAGTCAGGGAAGCTGTCTGGAAGCAGGTTACGTTGTAGCCTGGTTGCGAGATCAAGGTCGAGGGTGATCACATCATTCTTCTTTTTCAAGTCCTGGTAAAGAAAATAATCATCAAGGGCCTTGGCCACAACAGAGGCTCGTGTGCGAATCAGGTTCTTTTCGAATTCTGTGAGTTTCATTGGTGAATCATAGTTATGAAACCGCATGGTTCCATGCACTCTGTCCCCCATGATCAGGGGAAGGTAGTATAATCCGGAAATGCCATAATCCCTTAAAAAGACCTGGTCATCCGGGGTAAAGTCATCCAGGTGTACTTCCGGGATGTATATCTCTTTCTTCTCCCTGGCTGCGACGGATGCCCAGTCACTGCTTGTCTTGTAATCAACTTTTCGGGAAAAAACCTCTTCAAGTTGGTCGGCAGAAAGCCTGTGCTTGGGAGATACGTTTGAGGGGTTTATCCTGTGTACGTTCATCAAGCCATCGCGGTCAATATATGATACGTTGCAACCATCAAAGGGAATTCGACGGCGCAATGTGAATATGATCTCGTCAAGGAAATGTTCAATATCCATATCCATGTGAATTTTCAGGATAAGGGAAGTGAGCATCTCGATTTCATTTTTCAGCATTTCGTTTTCGGTAATCAATTCGTCATGGCTCATGGCCAGTCTCCATTATTCTGGTGATCATATCGCAGTTTCTTTTTTTATACACACTCTTGTATATACTATGCCTGCATGCCCTGTGGCAATAAAAAAATAGTGAAGATAACTTTCACGTATCCGTACAGAGTATTCTCGTTGCATTTAGATGGGTATTGTGTAATACTTTGGATATTGTAAAGGAAGAAAGAGTATGAGTAATAGAAGAACTGAAACTATCCTGTTGATTGCAGGGATAATATTCTTTGCATTACACATATTGCGTGTCTTTATGGCAATGCTTATATGGAATCTTGATGTGTACGTGGGTAGTGCTGAGAATATTGCCCTGTTCGCGGTGCTGGTTTTTGCCGCCGTTCTCCCCCTTTCAGTACTGGTCAGATGGGTGGGAACACGTACGCTGTTATTTATAAGTACGGTGGGTGTCATATTTGCACGGCTGCTTTTGCAGTTTTTCCAGGAGCCACTGGTAATGATTATCCTTTCCACCACGGGGGTAATTCTTTTCATGTGGTTTTTTACCCTGGTGCTGCAATCTGATGAGAACAGGAGTGCTGAAACCCGGGTGCCTGTACTTGTTACCTCACTTGGCGCGGCGTTCACCATTGATGTTGTGTTGCGTGCCATGTTATTTTCATACGATATTATCTGGAGAAAAGGAATGCTGCCCACCGCTGCCATGTTGGTGGTTGGATCGCTGCTCATGGTGCTGGTAATCCGTGTTGTCCCCTTGCTTAACGGTTCGGATGATTTTGAAGAACTGCCCTTTGTAAATGTATTGCCCCTTGTGGTTTTGGGGCCCTGGTTCTTTATGATGTTTGCCGTATATACGAATATACCCGCGGTTGCGGTGGCAACAGGAATTGATGATGTCACCGCGGGTGTGCTGGTGACTGCCATTACCATGACAGGGAGTCTTCTCATGCTGGGGGCTGGCGCCATAAGGGGATCAAACAGGATCGCCGCCATCTTTTCTGGTCTGGTGCTGATCTGTGCCACGTGGCTTTTCACATTGCGTATGGGGCCTGTCTGCATGTGGGTTGCAGGTGGAGGAATCGCGGCATGGGTTGTGCCCGCCCTGATCATAAAGTGGACATCCAACGGTAATGACATCAAAACAGGTTTGTGGCGCAGTTGTATAGCTGTATTTTTCATGTTCCTGTTATTTGATGTATTCGTGTTTGTAAATGCCCAGTTTAAAATTCAGGACGTGGTTTTATACGCGTCGATACTGGTTGCGGTGGGGATGGTGGGTGCCGTTTTGCAGCACGCCCATGCTGCCGGTGCTGATTCCCGAATAGATAATGCAGTATATAGTGTTCTCGCTGTAACGGGAATTGTGGCCATATGCATATGGTGGGTGGAGGTGAAGTTGCCTGCCCCCGTCGAGGTGCCTCCGTCAGGTTCGTTACGGGTTATGACCTATAACATTCACCAGTCATTCGATGCCGATTACCGGGTTGACCTTGATGATATGGCAGAGGCAATAATGAAAGAAAAACCTGACGTGGTGGGTTTGCAGGAAGTGAACAGGGGGCAGCTTTCAAATGGTATGATCGACTGCCTGCCATACATTGCGAGAAAACTCAACATGGCATGGATATTTCTTGGGTATCACGAGGATGGGCAGTATGGTAATGCGCTGCTGAGCAGGTATACGATAACTGATGCGGATGGATATCATTACTCTAACAACCGCAACGAGGTGCGGGGAGTTACAAAGGGTGCAATCAAAACGAAAGGTGGAAAGATAACTTTTTACGTGACACATCTTGATCACACCAGTGGTGAAAAAAACGTGAGAACACAGCAGGTAGATGAACTTATCAGGTACTGGAATGAACAACCTGTGTCGGTATTCATGGGTGACTTTAATGCTGAACCCGGGTCAGAACCCATCACCATTATCAGGAATAGATCCCTGGTTGATGTGCTGCAAAAATCCGGGCTTGATCAAACCCCGACTTTCTGGGAAGGACGGGGGGAGCCTTTTATGCATCTTGACTACATTTTCGTGACCCCCGACCTGAAATATGATGATACCCGCATTATAAGGACACGGGCATCTGACCATATGCCGGTTCTGGTGGATCTCAGGCGTTAAAAGTAAATGGCTTATTCTGAAATGTTGGGAAATGCTTGAGAGTAATTTATAATATCATACAGTTCTGAATATGTGAAACCGCCTGCTTCGCTCGACGCCGTGCTGAGCGACGCCGAAGCATAAACGCGGATGATTAGTGAATAGTGAGCCGTGAGAAGTGAACTGATCATCCCCGCATCATCTCACTGTCATTCC
>JAGYNX010000389.1 GCA_018399855.1 Spirochaetota bacterium | reverse complement strand
AAGCACCGCTAACAGCGTGCGTATCAGCCTGTCGATTGTTCCCATATTTTGTTTCATGAATATCTCTCCGTTTGTTATTCCCGGTATGATTTTTATTATACCGGATATGAGAAATATACATGCAGATTGTTGCGGGATCAAGGTTTCATGTGTGGAAAAGGATTCTAATGATTATAAGGCTCTGACCCTCAACCAAACCCTTACGTTGCAGTCTTTATTTCACCAACCTTCCTCATTTAGATCAGCCAATCGTTTCCGGAAGGTTTCCTCGTATAAGAGGAATTGCGCTCGCCTCTCTTCAAATGTATTCCCCATGCTTAAAAAATATTCATGCATATCAACTTTGACCCTGCTTTTGTAATTTTGAATAATATTACAATTAATACTGCCCCATGGATAATCCCTGGGGTCTCGAACAAGGCCTTTTTTGACAGGATTGTAGGCAAGGTACCATATTAACCAGCGTAAATAGTATTCAGGATTTTCTGAAAACTCCACCACCTTGTCTTTAAAGCGCTCATTCCAAAATGGGCCACTTCGGTTATGCAACTTGTTATATCGTTCTGCAAAACGGGCTTTCATATATTGCATAATCCTGGATATAGATGCCTCCCCCTCGAGAGTTTTGATCACTAAATGAAAATGATTATCCATGATCTGGTAGGCGATTAGCTTAAAGTTATACTTTTCCTGGGTATCCCTGATTGCCTGCTCGAACATGTATGGGGTTTTCTTTAGCAATAGCAGTGATTGCTTGTTATTACACCGTGAATAGGTATGGTGCGTAAGTCCCTGAATTGTGATTCGTGGTGGTCGTGGCATGGGTAGCTCCTCTTACAATAATTGGGTTCTACCCTTCTATACGAAAAAAAATAAGGGATCGTAAAAAAAAATGGGGGGAATATGGTGTCAGAGCATAAATGAAGAGAAAAAGTGAAAGATATGGGGCATTTTGATAGGGGGTCAGAGCCTTAACCGAACCTTAACCGTAGACTTAGCCGATAACCAGTACCGTAATCCTTGCCAGGGGTCAGAGCCCTAACCGAGAGCCTTAGCCCACGTTACCCCGCACCAGGCTTTTTTCTCGCCTCTTTCTTCTCAGAAAGCTTTTTCTTCTCCTGAAGTCTTTTCTCTTTGGCGGCTTTTGAAGGCCTGGTGGGTTTTCTCTTTTTCTCGGGCTGCAGGGCTGCGTTTATCAGCTTGTAAAACTTTTCAACAGTACGCTCCCTGTTTGCATGCTGTGAGCGGCTTTGCTGCGAGGAGATAACTAGAATATTCTCATTGTTAATTCGATTGGGTAATTTGTTCTTGATGCGTTCTTTTTCATCATCAGTCAGCAATGAGGAATCATCAACATCAAACCGCAGCTCAACCTTCGTGCTGCTTGTGTTCACGTGCTGACCGCCTGGTCCCCCACTGCGGGATGCCTGGAACTGGAATTCGCTGCTGAAATCCCTGTTTCTGATATGATCTTCTGGCATGAGTATAATCCTGAAATATTCGGAAAGAGTCTACACGATTTCCGTTCCGATACCCGCGTCGGTGAAAATTTCAAGCAGCACGGCATGCTCAACCCGACCGTCGATGATATGGGTTTTATGCACACCATTGGCTATGGCACTAAGACAGCAGTTTACCTTGGGGATCATGCCCCCGGTTATCTCTTCCTGCTGGATGAAATCGGCCACGTCCCCCCTCTTTAATGAAGAAACCAGCTTGCCGCCCACCTTTACACCCTCAACGTCGGTGAGCAGGATCAGCTTTTCTGCATTCAGGGCCTCGGCGATCTTTCCCGCGGCGATGTCTGCGTTGATATTGTAGGTTAGACCTTCCTCGTCGAACCCCACGGGGGCTATGACGGGGATAAACTTTTCCTTATCAAAGGTCTCAATGATCCGGGCATTCACCGTTTTGACTGTTCCAACCTGGCCGATGTCAACCTGTTCACCATCAAACTGGTGATATATCTTCTCGGCGGTGAGCAGCCCCCCGTCCTTCCCGGACAGCCCAACGGCGTTGCCGCCCACCATGTTGATGTTGTGCACGATCTCCTTGTTCACCTTGCCCACCAGCACCATCTCTACTATGTCCATGGTTTCCGTATCGGTTACCCGCATGCCCCCCGCGAAAGAGCTTTCTTTTCCCACCTGTTTCATTACTTTAGTCTTCCTCTTAGGAATAGCTGGAGAATTGCCAACTTTGACCTGCAT
>JAGYNX010000388.1 GCA_018399855.1 Spirochaetota bacterium | reverse complement strand
CTCCGCGTCTCTGTGGTAACCCCAAAAAATCCACATATTCACCAAAAAATTCTTGCTAAAATTCACAAAAATATTATGTAGTACTAATTCCTATTAAATTAGTATGAATTAAAATTCGTTAACCATCGGTTTTGTATATATATTGTACCATAACAACAGAAAAGCCCTTTGAGATGCGAATGGAGGAATATACATGTGGGATTATACTGGAAAAGTAAAAGAACTATATAAGGCCCCGAAGAACGTGGGGGTGATACCCGATGCTGACGTGGTTGCGGAAGTGGGAAGCATCGTATGCGGCGACGCCCTGACCCTTTACCTGAAACTTGACGGAGAGAAGATCATCGACGCGAAATTTCAGACTTTCGGATGCGGCAGTGCAATCGCCTCCTCCTCGGCTCTCACCGAGATGGTGATGGGCAAGACACTTGATGAGGCAGCAACGATAACCAACAGGGACATCGTTGAGTACCTGGGCGGTCTGCCAGAACAAAAGATGCACTGTTCAGTTATGGGCCAGGAAGCACTCACCAGGGCGTTGAAAAAACTGAAAGGTGAAACCATTGAAGAGGAAGAAGAGGTAGAGGGAGAGATCGTATGCCAGTGTTTCGGGGTGACAGATACCCTCATAAAGAAGGTTGTGCGTGAAAATGATCTTTCAACGGTTGAAGATGTGACAAACTATACCAAGGCAGGGGGAGCCTGCGGATCGTGCCTGCACAAGATCGAAGATATTTTACATGAAGAAAGAAAAAACATGGCAGAAGAGAAGGTGACGGTTACACGGGAAAAGAAACCCCTCACCAATATAAAGAGAATGCAGCTTGTTGAAGAAACCATTACCGACGTGGTGCGCCCCATTCTGCAAAGAGACGGGGGTAATATCGAGCTTGTGGACATCGATGGTAAAAAGGTAATGGTGCGGCTGCTTGGCAATTGTGCCAACTGTGTGATCTCAGACGTAACCCTGAAGAACCTGGTGCAGGATAAACTGAGGGAATTCGTCGAGGACGATATCGAAGTGATAGAACAGGTACAGGTGTAATATGAAAGAAATAGTATATCTCGACAATAACGCCACAACCATGGTGCCGCCGGAAGTTGTGGACGCCATGCTTCCCTTTCTTGGAAGCCGGTATGGCAATCCGTCAAGCATGCATGATTTTGGCGGAGACGTGAGTGATGACGTGGAGAAGGCCAGGGACAGCGTGCGCCGCATGCTGGGCGCCGATAATGAGTACGAGATCGTCTTTACCAGCGGTGCCACCGAGAGCGACAACCTGGCGATAATGGGAACCCTCAGCTATCACAGGGACAAACGGCACGTGATAACCACCCGGGTTGAGCATCCGGCCGTATTGAATCTCTGCCGGCAGCTTGAGCGCCAGGGATACCGGGTCACCTATGTACCCGTAGATGCCCGGGGCAATCTTGACCTCCACTATCTATTCGAAGCGGTTGACGATGATACCGCCATTGTTTCGGTGATGTACGCCAACAACGAGACCGGTGTTATCTTTCCTGTTGAACAGATCGGTTCATTTCTAAAGGAGCGGGGTATTCCCTTTCACGTAGACGGCGTACAGGCCGTGGGGAAGGTTCCCATCGATGTAAATAAAATAAACTGTGATTATTTTTCCATATCCGGTCACAAGTTCCATGCGCCTAAAGGAACAGGTGCACTATACGTCAGGCGGGGGACGAGAATGCGTCCCATGCAGCAAGGCGGTCACCAGGAACGGGGAAGGCGCCCCGGAACACTGAATGTTCCCGGAATCGTGGCCATGGGGAAAGCAGCTGATCTTGCCATGGAACACCTGGATGGGGAAGACCACGTGGCTGTTCTTCGGGATACACTGGAAAAAGGGCTTCTAAAGCGGTTTCCCAATGCCAGCTTAAACGGTGATGACGCGTTGCGGGTACCCAATACAACCAACATCGGATTTGAATTTGTTGAAGGGGAGGCCATTTTATTGTATCTGAACGAAAAAGGGATTGCTGCTTCGTCTGGTTCGGCCTGTTCATCAGGTTCACTGGAGCCTTCACACGTGCTGCGTGCCATGGGGGTGCCTTTTACCTCGGCGCATGGTTCCATACGGTACAGCCTGAGCAGGTATACAACTGAAAAAGAAATAGACTATACCCTGTCGGTAATGCCGGAAGTAATAGAAAAGCTGCTTGAACTGTCACCCTTCTGGGACAACGAGAAGAAAGAGGGAA
>JAGYNX010000387.1 GCA_018399855.1 Spirochaetota bacterium | reverse complement strand
GGCACTATTAGTAGATTTGGAAATAAGAAGAACAAAGAGACAGACTCAAGAAGTAATTTTAAGATAGATTAAAGTACTTTAAAATAAAAGTCAATAAAATAAAAAAGGCGGCATCAAATGATGCCGCCCTGAAATGTTGATGGAGTTAAAGGTATTCTTTAACTGTCTATACACGTCATGTCGGAGGTAGCAACAAGATTAACTTCTGATCCTAACAGACTTGTTTTCACGATGTCACCCGGCTTCAGCCTGGTATCTACGGTTACATCGTTTATTTCTTTCATATATTCAAAAATATCTTTCAAGGGAACATCCCTGTCAGTTTTCACTGACACCCGTGGGAAATCTTTGAAAACTGTTTTCACGGTGGAGGTGATACTTCTCATGGGATTGGTCACTTCCTGCACGGCATATTTCTTACCGTTTTTACACTGATTTCCCTCAACTTCCCACTCTGTGCCCTTCTTTGTCACATCGATCTCGCAACCAAGTGGACAGGAGATACATGTTATGGTTACACTCTGTCTCATGTTATTTCTCCTCCTGTTTCAATTCTACAATGATCTCGCCCGCACCTTCGGGTATCTTGTCAATGTCAACTACTACCCGTTCCATTTCAGGAGGCTTCACTATTCTGAACTTCTTTGAAATGATCTTTTCGCCTTCGGCCGTAACAGTAAGCCGGGCGTTGGTGAATGTCTCAGAACTTCGGAAGTAGATGGTTGCCTTATTTTTCGTATTCACATCAAGGTATTGTGGAACCACGTACATGACCTTCCCTTCAGCCCTGACCGGCACAAGGTTTCTCTTATGGGTGCCGTTGGTGGAAAATTTAGCAGCGTATTCACCGGCGATGTCCCCGCTTTCAGACACAAAATCAACGAGGTCGTTCACGTGCAGGGCGTTCCCGCATGAGAAAATACCCGGGTTCATGGTCATCATGTTCTGGTCAACCACGGGTCCCTTTGTTTTTGGGTCCATGGGTACTTTGAGTGGTTCAATGATATCATTTTCAGGGATGAGGCCAACCGACAAAATAAGAGAATCACACTCGATATAGCGTTCGGTGCCCGGTATCGGCTTGAAGTTTTCAACCTGCGCAACCGTGACCCCTTCCACACGGTTCTTTCCGTGTACCTCGGTGACGGTTGTGCTGAGATGCAGTGGAATGTTGTAGTCCTCCAGGCATTGCACCACGTTGCGGGTGAGCCCGGAAGGTTCTGGAAGTATCTCGTATACTCCTTCAACATCCGCACCCTCAAGCGTGAGCCGCCTGGCCATGATAAGGCCGATGTCGCCCGATCCAAGAATCACACATTTCTTCGCAGGCATGAATCCCTGGATGTTGATAAAATACTGAGCCAGGCCGGCAGTCATGATACCTGATGGGCGTTCACCCTGTATGAAGACCTGCCTGTCGGTACGTTCACGGCAACCCATGGCCATGACTACAGCGGGCGCATTTGAATAGAAAGCTCCCTCGTCATTGTTTACCAGGGCCAGGGTATACATGCCGTCTTTATAGGTAATATCAGTAAGAAAGGAATTAAGAAATACCGGTATATTCCGTTCACGGGCCATTTCAATGAACCTGTGAGCGTATTCAGGCCCGGTAAGTTTCTCCTTGAAGCGGACAACACCGAATCCGTCGTGTATGCACTGTTTTAATATTCCACCCGGACGTTCTTCACGTTCAATGACGCAGACCTTCGCCCCCCTGTCATGGGCGGCAACTGCCGAGGCAAGACCGGCGGGTCCCCCTCCTATTACTATGACGTCCCAGTTTTTGCTTGCAAGTTCCATGCTACACCTCGTCCTGCAATGATTTTAATTTGACGGTCTTCCCTGTATAATCCACATCATCCTTGGTGTGACCGTAGAAGAATTCGGAGTGATCCCCTTTCTTGTGTATTGCGGTCATATCACAGTTGAACTCTTCTGACATTATCTCGAGAACCCTTGGTGTACAGAAACCACCGTGACAACGTCCTGCCCCGGTTCTTGCCCTTCTCTTCAGCCCGTCTACAGAAAGCACGGGAATGGGAGAACGCAGGGCGTCACGGATCTCACCCTCTGAGATCTCTTCGCACCTGCAGACTATGCGCCCGTATTCAGGATTTTTCTTGATCAGTTCTGCCCGCTTTTCCAGTGACATACTCTTCAACTCAGGTGGAGACTGGCGCCTGGGATTAAAGTTCTGCTTCAAGGTAACATCCATGC
>JAGYNX010000386.1 GCA_018399855.1 Spirochaetota bacterium | reverse complement strand
AGCCAATAGGGAATTATATTGTCGATTTTGTTTGTTTTGAAAACAAATTGATCATAGAATTAGATGGAAGTCAGCATATAAATGATAAAGATAAAGACAATGAAAGAGATGGATGGTTAAACTTACAGGGGTTTACAGTGATACGATACTGGAATAATGATGTCATGAATAATATTGATGGAGTGCTTGAACATCTGGTAGAAATATGTGTGCAACACACCCTCCCCTAACCCCTCCCATCGAGGGAGGGGAATAAAGGAAACAGAATTTGCAGTATTAAATAAATTATCTGATTTGTGGGTACAAGTCAGGGTAAGCAGAGGTGCGGAGAAGCTGAGGAAGGGCACGAACTCTCCGCGTTCCCCGCGTCTCTGCGTGATACAATGAAATCCGGAAAGAGAGATTTTAAATAGTTGAATTTTTTGATGAATGTTTTATACTGCTGTACGTATTTTAAAAACATAACCTGCTGACATGATAATAACCGTTTTATTCATTACATGTATATTCCTTCACGGAGGTTCATTATGAACCGTACACAGAAAATTACTGCCGGATTATTTATTATTATCATCATTGCCCTTGCCGCGGTGTTCCTGTATGTCCATTCAATAGCACGCCAGGGGCTTCCAGATTACAATACAAGTGTTGTAATCCCCGGAATGAAAGAAAAAGTGACGGTATACCGGGACAGGTTTGCCGTTCCCCATATATACGCGAAAAACCAGGAAGACCTGTACCGGGCGGTGGGATACTGCATGGCACAGGACAGGCTGTGGCAGATGGACCTGCTTCGCAGGGTTACCACCGGGAGACTTTCTGAAATATTCGGGGAGGACATGGTGGAAACCGACCTTCTTATGCGTTCGCTGCGAATTACAGAAAAATCGGTAAAAGTTATCACCGTATCTGATCACCAGATGATTGCCGCGTTACAGGCATTCAGTGACGGGGTTAACCAGTACATGGAAACCCATACAGACAGCCTGCCTGTTGAATTCAGCATACTGGGGTATAAACCCGAACCATGGGAGATGGAACATTCGGTAAATCTCATCGGCTACATGGCATGGGATCTCACCATGCCATGGAAAACCGAGATGGCATTGTACAAAATATCACAGAAGGTTAATGAAGAACGAATGAAAGACCTGGTTCCACAGGTTAAAGATTTCAAAACATACGTATATCCCTATTTCGCGAAAACCGAAACCGAAATAACTGTGCGCCGGCATCTTCTGCGGCAGGCCAATGCACTTGAGAAGCTTGGAGTACAAATTTTTTCCGGAAGCAATAACTGGGCGGTGGCCGGTTGGAAGAGTGAGACGGGCAAGCCGCTTTTGGCCAACGATATGCATCTTGGCCTTTTCACTCCGGGAATATGGTACCAGATGCACCAGGTGATTGAAGGTGAACTGGATGTTACCGGGGTGGTGCTTCCCGGTCAGCCATGCGTGATCGCGGGGCATAATGACCGTATCGCGTGGGGGATGACCAACGTGATGGTTGATGACATGGATTTTTACAGGGAGAAAGTGAACCCCGATAATGAGAACGAGTACATGTTCAACGGCAAGTGGCGGAGAATGCAGGTGCGAGAAGAGGAGATTGCCACGGGCGACGGCAACGTGGTGAAGCGAAAGATCCGTTTTACACACAGGGGGCCGGTTATATCGGGGATGAAGGGTTTGAAAGACGAGGTTATTTCCATGCACTGGATCGGCAATGATTTCAGCAACGAACTTCGCAGTGTATACCTTCTAAACAGGGCGAAAAACTGGAATGACTTCAGGAATGCGGCAAGAAGCTTTCTCTCTGTCAGTCAGAATATTGTGTACGCGGACGTGGACGGCAACATCGGTATGTATTGCTGCGCCGGTATACCAATACGTGAAGGGAATGGTATTGAGATCATGCCGGGTGATACAGACCGGTATGACTGGAAAGGCTTCGTTCCCTTCGAGCGCCGCCCCCACAGCTTCAACCCGCCGGAAGGATTTGTTGCGTCGGCCAACAATAAAACGGTGAGTGACCGTTACCCTTTTTACATCAGCCACTGGTTTGACCAGCCCCACCGGATCGACCGGATTCGGGAGATGCTTTCAGAGAAACAGAAATATTCGGTTGATGACTTTAACAGGATGCAGCTTGACCAGCGTTCAAAACTTGTAGAGCAGATGAAAGGAGATATTGTGGCCATTGCCGGGAATGGCGGCCTGTCTTCACGAG
>JAGYNX010000385.1 GCA_018399855.1 Spirochaetota bacterium | reverse complement strand
TGTCCGGACAGCATAATGTCAAAAGATGCTTTATTATCGTCATTCTTTAGAGGTGGCTGATGGTCCAGTACAATAATCATAGAATTTCACGGAAATAAAAGTACGTAATGTTTTTGACGCTACAAGTTCTCTGGTTTTCTGAAAGCTGGGGTTGACAGGGATTTCCCGGCTTTTCTTCTTTTCTGTAATTTTCATCAATACGTATTTATAATTCATCTTAGTATTTTCATATTTATATCGATGATTTCTTTATAAACCGAATACAGCCTTGTAATGCCCGTATATCAGGCTTTTTGAAATCTTGTTAATAAGTTGTCATGATTTTAACGAAATTTTATGTATATTTATCACGGTATTTAAAATACGTAATCATGACGCCTGAAGAATTTTTTATGGAACCCAAGGTGCTGGCCCAGAAACAGTATGAAGCCTTGCGCATGTACTTTATCGAGAAAAAACCGGCTAAAAAGGTTGCCATTGAATTTGGTTACACATACAGGGGATTTACCACACTTGTGAGTGATTTCAGGGATAAATTAAAAAAAGAGGATACTCACGATTATTACTTTGTAGAGAGGAAGAAGGGGAAAAAACGGAGTGAGCGGATCGATGAGGCAGGTCGGATCATTATTGACCTTAGAAAGAAGTATTATTCCGTTGAGGACATCAAGGTCACCCTAGACAGTAAAGGATATAGAATATGTGAGAAAACCATATATAACATACTGTCTTCAGAAGGTTTCTCCCGCCTTCCGAGGAGGATGAAGACGGTAAAACAACAGCTCGAGATGCCACGTATTGATGCCGAGAAAAGCATCACCCTTGATTTCATCCCGGAGGAATTCAAGAGTACATCGGCAGGTATATTATGTCTGTTGCCATTTATAAAAAAACATGGGGTAGACCAAGCTATTGAAAGGTCGTTATTTCCCCGGACAAAAAGCATCAGCAAGTTGAGTTCGATTATGTCATTCGTAGCGTTAAAGGCCTCCTGTATAAGACGTTACTCTTCAGACAATCTGTGGTGTATGGACAGGGGCATGGGATTGTTCGCAGGCTTGAATGTACTGCCCAAGGCTTCCTGGTTTACTTCCTATTCACACCGGGTAACCACTCAGATGAATCGGGAGTTTTTGAAAGCTCTACATCAAATATGGCTTTCGGCGGGGCTTCTGGGTGATACGGCGAACCTGGATTTCACCACCATACCTTACTGGGGAGAAGATGGCCATTTGGAGAACAACTGGTCCGGTAAGCGGGGCAAAGCCCTTTCCAGCATGCTAGCCGTTTTGGCACATGATCCGGACACAGGAATAATCGATTACGGGGATGCCGGCGTGATGCATTCAAACGAGAGTGCGATCGTTCTGGAGTTCCTGGATTTTTACAAGGACACCCCTGTGGGAAGAAAGGATCTACAATACCTGGTTTTCGACAGCAAATTCACAAACTACCAAAACCTCGGAAAGCTAAACAAGCAAGGGATAAAGTTCGTAACCATTCGAAGAAGGGGAAAAGATATGGTAGATAAGATTGAAAACCAACCCCGATCAAACTGGAAAACCCTTAGGGTAGAAGCTGCCGGGAATAAGAAAAGAACCCTCAGGGTCCATGAAGAACAGCTTTTCCTGAAAGGATACAATGACACTATCCGGCAGGTCAGCATTACTGGTCACGGGAAAATTAAACCGGCCATTATTATTACGAATGAGTTTGATTTACCAGCAGATCAATTAATACGCAAATACACCCGGCGATGGATCGTGGAGAAAGTAATAAGCGAGCAGATCGAGTTCTTTCATCTAAACAATGTTTCTTCTTCAATGGTAATAAAGGTGGATTTTGATTTAACCATGTCTATCCTGACACATAATATCTACAGGTTGTTCGCTTTGGAAATGGAAAGGTATGAAAACATGGAAGTGCAATCAATCTATGAAAAATTTATCAAAAACGCAGCTGATATAAAAATTGATCAGGATAATGTTCAAGTCTTCCTAAAAAAGAAGAGGAACTTGCCAGTCGTGTTGGAAAAAACTAACTTGTATCCCAATCAAAGATACTCGTGGCTCGGAAATAAGAAAATTAAATTTGAAGGAGCTTCTTACTCTTGAAAACTACGTGTTTAGAATTACCGTGAAATTCTATGCTAATAATGAAAACTACCACTTATCATCGTAGTTTGAGCCTATTTGAGTTCTAATATAACTGTTCAGCCCTTCTCCTGCTCGTGC
>JAGYNX010000384.1 GCA_018399855.1 Spirochaetota bacterium | reverse complement strand
CGCAGATAAACGCAGATGATGGTAATAATTATCAATTATTAACGATAATCCGCGTTTATCTGCGTTTATCTGCGGTTAAAATAATTATGTAAATTGCTATCTCATGGATTTTTGTTATTCAGAACTGTTTTACATTCCCAATAATCCGGTAAGAGTGAAAAATACTTTATATAAATTCTGCCCCCTGCTACAATTGGGCATGCGTATCACCATAAATACACCTGGCTTACCCTTCACCCGTCTTCCCGCCCTGCGCGTTTTTTGGGTGTGCGCGGTGATCCTTTCAGCAGGGTGCAGGGCCGGTAACGGCTGCCTTGAACAAAAGCTGCCACTCTCACCAGTGGAGAAGAAAATGAAACGTGCCGGCCTGGTTGACGTGAAAACGGTTGACCCCGATATTATGGTTGATCTGCGGTATTCCACCGAAAATAATTTTCTGGGAAGTGACGTGTACGGTGAAATGGAGCAATGCTACCTGCAGCCCGGGGTAGCACGCATGCTTAAAAAAGCCCATGAAATTCTCAGAACACGATGCCCCCAGTGCAGGCTGATGGTGCTTGACGGTGCCCGGCCGCGGCGGGTGCAGCAGAAGATGTGGAAGGCGGTGATGGGCACCGAAAAGGAGCAATACGTGGCAAACCCTTCACGGGGATCAAACCATAATTACGGGGCGGCGGTAGATGTCACCATCGCCAGGGTATATTCCGGGCGGCTTAAAGATCACGAACTCCTTGACATGGGAACGGAATTTGATCACATGGGCCCACTGGCCCAGCCCCGTTACGAAAGCCGCTACGCGGCACGGGGGTTGTTGAGCCCCCGGCAGGTACGCAACAGGAAACTTCTGCGTGAGGTAATGGAAGCCGCGGGATTCAGGCCTATTCTGAGTGAGTGGTGGCATTTCAACGCTTTCAGCAAAGACGAGATACGCAGGCGATATACTATCATAGAATAACAGCGGTTTTCATGAATATACTCATCGTCGAACCATTCTTTTCCGGCTCCCATGCCCGGTGGGCCAGCGAGATCCAAAAGTTCAGCAGGCACAACGTGTCATTATGTACCATGCCCGGCCGCAACTGGAAATGGCGCATGCACGGGGGGTCTGTCACCCTGGCCCGCAAGTTCCTGGAAAGCGATCACGTCCCCGACCTTATTCTTGCCACCGATATGCTCGACCTTGCCGGTTTTATGGGGCTTGCCCGAAAGAAGCTGGGTAATATCCCGGTGGCCATATATTTTCACGAGAACCAGCTTACCTATCCGTGGTCTCCCAATGACCGTGACCGCAGAAAAAACCGTGATCGCCATTACTGCTTCATAAATATACAGTCCGCCCTGGCAGCAGACCGGATGCTTTTTAATTCACACTTTCACATGCGGTCTTTCCTGGGGGCCATTCCCGGTTTTCTGCAAGCCTTCCCCGATTACAATGAAGAGGGGGCCGTAGATATTATCCGCGAAAAAAGCAGCGTGCTTCCCCTGGGGATGGACCTGGCCCGTTTCGACGATGTAGATGCCGGCGATGATATGCCAGGCAGTAGCGATGAGAATAAACTGTTATTGTGGAATCATCGCTGGGAATATGATAAGAACCCCGGGGAGTTCTTTGATGTTATGTATTTTCTTGAGAAAAGGGGTGTCGACTTTTCACTGGCCCTGCTGGGAGAGGAAAGCGGGAACACCCACGCCGCCTTCGTGAAGGCGAAAGAGAAGCTTTCCCACCGAATACGGCAGTTTGGCTATGCCTCTTCATTCAGGGAGTATGCCCGGTGGCTATGGGAGGCAGACTTTCTTCCGGTCACCTCCAACCAGGACTTCTTCGGCATCAGCATCATGGAGGCAATGTACTGCCGCTGCGTCCCCCTCCTTCCCCGCCGCCTTACCTACCCCGAGTTGATCCCCGAAAGTGAGTTTCCCCGTGTCTTCTATAATTCACCTGATGAACTTCTCACTAAACTTGAACAATTCATAACCAGCGGCCCTCCCTACAACCCAAACGCCTTCCGCCAAATCGCCGCCCGCTACGACTGGTCCCGAATGATCGGGATTTACGATGACCTCTTCGAACGACTCCAATTATCCTGAACGGATTTACCACAGAGGCGCAGAGGTACAGAGAAAGGATTTTTTATATCTGTCTTTATGGTGAATTACTGCAGCATGGTTAGCTGTTAAACCTTTCAAGTTTCATGATATGCAACCAGACAACCATATCCCCCCTCTGTACCTCTGCGCCTCTGTGGTAAAATTTTTTT
>JAGYNX010000383.1 GCA_018399855.1 Spirochaetota bacterium | reverse complement strand
TAATACTGCAAACTATTCTGTTTCATTTATCCATCTCCCTCAATCCGATGTGTGGGTACAAGTCAGTATATCGCTGGGGGATATAGGGGGCTTCGTGATGTACGTTTGCATGATAAAGAGGAATGTGCCCTTCTTCATTCAAAATTGACATTGAAATTCGTATTATTACTCGATATTTAATTCACCCCCTGCGGTGATCCTTGTAAAATTAAAAATAACTGTTGAAAAATCAGCAGTGTAACTGCACACTACCCCATGCTCCATTCTATAAAACCTAATAAGTTGAAATATCTTGCCGCTGATATCACCCTGGTGCTGTTTGGGGGGGTGACCTCGCTGGCGTTGTTTCGCCGTGAACTGCTTGCCGGGCCATACGGGTCGGGGCTTCTTTTCGTGCTGCTGGTGGCGGCGTCCTTTGCCGTGGGGGTGTATGTTTCACAGGGGTATCGCATTATCTGGCGATATTCCACGGTGCGTGACTTCTACAGGCTGCTGCAGGGATGCGTGATCGGGCTTACCGTGGCCAGCCTGGTGATGTTTTTCGCGGGCATCCCCGTCCCCCGCCAGGCCGTGCTTGTTGCGTTTATTCTTTCAACTGCCCTGCTGGTGCTCTACCGGGTGATTCTCAGGGACGTTGCCTACCGCAGGGAGGGGCGGGCTGCCTCATCAGTGGGCAGGGGCAAAAAGCCGGGCAAACGGGTGCTGATCGCCGGCGCGGGTGAAGCGGGAAGGATAATAATTTCTGAATTTGAACGCCACGGAATGGGAAAAACCATTATCGGGCTTGTTGACGATCACAGCCGAAAGGTGGGCACCCTTCTGGGAGGCAAACCGGTGCTTGGCACCACCGACGAGATGGCCATGCTGGTTGCCCAGTATGATATTAACGAGGTGATCATCGCCATGCCCTCGGCACCGCAGCCGGTGCAGCGGCGGATAATCCGGGACGCCAGGAGTGAGAATCCCATGATGCCGGTGACCATTCTTCCCCCCATCATGAAAACTTTCGAGGTGGCACTTACCCCCGAGCTTCGCAGTATCGGGATTGACGAACTGCTGGGGCGGGACGAGGTGCCGGTTGATCTTGATGCTATCGCCCATCATTACCAGGGGGGGCATATACTGGTGACCGGGGCGGGGGGCAGCATCGGGCGTGAACTCTGCCGCCAGCTGCTGAAGTTTGAACCCGCCTCTCTTATCGCGGTGGGACGGGGGGAGTTCTCCATGTACGGGCTGCAGAATGACCTGACAGAATACATGAAATATATTCCCTCGGATACCCGCATCCATTATTATATCGCCGACGTGAACGACCGGGTTCGGATGAAGGGCATCGTTGAAGAGAGGCGTCCTGACATTGTGTTTCACGCGGCGGCCCATAAGTATGTTGATCTCATGGAGGAAAATCCCACGGAGGCTTTCCGTAACAACGTGCTGGGTACCCGGGCCATTCTTGAATGCGCGGGTGAGGGCGGTGTGCAGGAACTTGTGCTGGTGTCAACAGACAAGGCGGTGCGGCCGGTAAGCGTGATGGGGGCAACCAAGCGGGTGGCCGAGATGCTCACCGATAACTGGAACGGAAAAAACGGCATGCGCACGGCGGTGGTACGGTTTGGGAACGTGATCGGCAGCCGTGGGTCGGTGATTCCCCTGTTCCAGAAACAGATCGAGACGGGGGGGCCCCTCACCGTGACCCACCCCGACATGACCCGGTATTTCATGAGTATCCCCGAGTCGGTGCTTCTGATACTCAACGCCGCGGCCTATGCCAGCGGCGCCGACGTGTTCGTGCTGGACATGGGAGAGCAGTACAAAATCGACGAGGTGGCACGCAACCTGGTGCGTCTCTACGGGTATGAGCCCGACCGGGACATTCAGATCGAATACACCGGCATTCGGCCCGGCGAGAAGCTTTACGAGGAATTGTGGTATGAGAACGAGTCGATGCAGCCCACCGAAAACCCCCGCATATTCAGGCTGGATCACGATAGCGGCTCAGGGGAAGAGAGTGCCGTGCAGCGTGTGTTAAACATGACGCCGGAAGATATTCAGGCTATGACCCATGATGAACTGAAGGCCCTTTTGCAGGAACTTGTTCCTGAATATAAGCCGTATGAAGGTATTTGACTTAACGGCCCCCTAAATCCCCCGAAGGGGGACTTCTACCCACAAATCGGATTGAGGGAGATGGATAAAGGAAACAGGATAGTTTGCAGTATTAAATAAATTATCTGATTTATCTACTCCCTCCCCCTTGATG
>JAGYNX010000382.1 GCA_018399855.1 Spirochaetota bacterium | reverse complement strand
TAGTTAATGCCCTCACCATCATGATTTTCGGATTTCTGCTGGATATAATCGGCTATAACAGGCCGGTTATGGAAACCGTAAACGGTGTCACAAAGATGATCGAACAGGTGCAGACAGAATCAACACTTTTCTGGCTTAAAATGATATTCTTCCTGGCCCCATTTTTACTGGTCATCACCGGTATACTTGTTGCCTTCAAGTTCAAGATCACCCCGCGAACTCACGGCATTCTCATTGATGAATTGAACCGGCTCAAAGAGGGAGGCAGCAAATCAGACGTTACCCCTGAGACACGGCAGGTATGCGAAGAATTGACAGGACTTAAATATGAAAAACTTTATGGAAACCATGTATAAGGGATTTGTGTATGAAAGAACATGTAACAATCGGTGTAGTCTGTTTCGGCAGAAAAACCTTTGACTATAAGGCAGCAGAAGACCTGTACGGGTCTATACAGAAAGATCTCGCGAAGATAGAGAACACTACATTCGAATGCGTGCAGGGACTTGTAATCGAGGTGGAAGACGCACAACAAGCCGCCCGCGAACTGGCCGCCAAACACGTAGACGCGCTGGTGTGCATAAGCGGTACGTTTCACCTGGGCCACCTGGTGCTTGAGATGCAGAAGGTGGTGAACAAGCCCCTTATGCTCTGGGGGCTTCCCGAGTTGCCATACGACGGCGGCAAGATCAGGCTTAACTCGGTGTGCGGGGTAAACCTTAACGCTTCAAACCTGTACAAGGCAGGAGTGCGAAACTTTCACGCCAATATCGGCAGCACCATCGATGAAGACTGGGTTGATGCCGTTCGAATAGGGGCCGCAATTTCACGGGCCCATATCGGTATCGCCGGTTTCAGGGCACACGGCTTTTTCAATCTCGGGGTGTATGATCTCGCGGTCTACCAGAATTTCGGCACACTCATTGACCATTACGAGCTTGATGAAATATTTAACATCGAAGTAGGGGCGGGGGACGTGAAAGCCCGCCACAAACAGCTGGCCGATACATTCAACATAGAGGGTATCTCTGAAGACCAGCTGACCCGCGTAGCAGAGCTTGCCGCTAAACTTGACGCCTTCTTCGAGAAGCACAGTCTCACCGCCCTTGCCATACGCTGCTGGCCCGAGTTCGCGGGACAATACGGTATCGCACCATGTGCCTCCATGTCATTACTGCAGTCAGAAAACCGTATCATATCCTGCGAGGGCGATCTTGAAGGGGCACTCTCCATGATAGCCCACCGGGCAATGGGAGCTGAAACTCCCTTTCTTTTCGATTTCTCACAGGTGAGTTTCGAAGAAGATTACGCCCTTTTGTGGCATTGCGGTGTTGCCCCCTGTAACCTCTGGGATGGAAAATCAACCTGCTCACTTGACAGTTATCACATGGGGGGCAAGGGGGTTACCGCGGATTTCGTACTGAAAACAGGCGATATCTCTATACTGCGTTTTGACTCGGCAGGTGAAGAATACCGGGTGCTGCTGCAGCGTGCAAAAGGGGTACCAATGGAAAAAGAACTCAAGGGAACCTACGCTAAAGTGGTATTCAACGAATCCGTTGAAGAGGTTTTGAACAAGGTTATCTATAATGGGTTTGCACATCACGCGTCAATGGTGTATGGTGAGTATATACGTCCCGTAGAAATCTTTGCCCGTTTTAAGGGTTGGAGGGTAGTACAATGATAACCATACGTGATATTGAAAACGGTTTCGTACTCAATTTCAAGAACAGGCCGGTGATCACCCATAGCAAAAAACGTCCATGCGTCAGCCTTGGTGAAGGTGAGGCAACCTATAAGATCAGTCACGGCAGCTTCAAGATCAAGGACAGGGTTAAAAACCGGAAGTTTCTGAAGAACTGGAAAGTACTGGAAAACCAGCGCCAAAAGGCAGTGATCCAGTTTGAAGAAACCCTTACCATGACCTGCCAGGTAGAGAATAACCGTTTCTCTGTATCATTTGTGAACAGCAATTCCGCGCAAAATCGTTTCTGGTTCTATCTTAACGCTGACAGGTTCGAGCATATATACGGCTGCGGTGAGCAGTACTCGAAGCTTGACCTGAAGGGCCAGAAGGTTCCCATCTGGGTAGAAGAGCAGGGAGTGGGACGGGGACACGACCTCATCACCTTCCTGGCCGAGCTTACCCACGGGGCCGGTGGTGCGTGGTATACCACGTATTTCCCACAGCCAACCTTTATCTCCAGTAATAATTACTATTGTCACGTCCAGACTTCAGCTTACGCACTCTTCGATTTTTCTAAAAACGAT
>JAGYNX010000381.1 GCA_018399855.1 Spirochaetota bacterium | reverse complement strand
GTACCGTCACAACTGTATCCCAAAATATGTTTTAATAATTATCAATAGCCGGGATAGAAATCAATATCGGTAGTCTTGTATTAACTGAATTATAAAACTGAAAATCCCTGAAATAATATATAACGCAATAAATACAAAAACTGTCCATTGCTTGAACATAAATATAAGGGCAATTATAACAATGATAAAAATTCCAAGTTTAATTCCGGTTATCTGCTTAAATATGAATGATTGTGGTTTTACATACCGAACAGTTGAGACCATTAAAAGAGCAACAATAACAAAGAGTATACCAAAAAGGGTTTTCGAAATGTACACATCTCGAAAACAGATGGGCACCAATGCCAGGATAACCCCTGCTACCGGGGATGGAAGACCATCAAATGCATCTGGCACCGATTTCACGTTAAAACGTGCCAGCCGGTATGCCGCGCATATAGGGAATATTGAGGCGATAAAAATGCCAAGATCAATAGGTTTTCCGAATACTGGAACAATGATACCGCTTAGATAAGCCTGGTAGGCCAGGTAACCAGGAGCCACACCAAACGTTACATTGTCAGCAAGTGAATCAAGTTCTTTCCCTACCTCGCTTTGCACCTTCAGGGCACGGGCAGCCTGCCCATCCAGGCCATCAAGCAATGCCGCACCAAGGATAAAAATTCCCGCGTTTACGTATTGTCCGTTACTGGCAAATATTATAGAGAAAAAGCCAAAGAGGAGATTTCCCATTGTAAGAGAATTTGGTATCCATGCTAAATTCATAATTCACCCTGATATATTGAAATAAAGACAAGTTCAATAATTAAAGTACACTAAGTAAGTTAGCATAAATAACAAATTAGTAATGTCAATGAAAAAAAGCTCGTCGATTACGAAGGGGCAGGGGCCCCGCAAATATTGTGAAGGTATGACTGGAGTTGACCGTGGCTTGTAACTATATTATCTGCCTCCTGCAGGTATTCAGATGGCAGCGTAGTTTCAATCGCAACACATGTCAAGAAGGCAGCTTTCGCGGCACTGATTCCCATGGGGGCATTTTCTATCACCAGGGATTCATCCTTATTTGAGTCCAGCAGGTGCAGAGCCTTAAGATATGGATCGGGAAAGGGTTTCCCACGTTCGACGTCATCAACAGTTACAATAACATCAAAAAATGACTGTAACCGGTCATCAAGCATATAATCAACAGATCTTCTCATTGAGCCGGTTACAAGTGCTGTTTTCATATTTGAATTCTTCAAAAAAGACAAGATCCCGGGAATTTCATCAAATATTTTTACATCATATTTTTCAAATACAGATATCTTCCTCTCCTGCAGCATCAAGAGCTCATGGATGGCGGGAACAACAGTATTTTTCTCTAAAAATATTTCAGCAATTGAATCAAGCCCGGCCATACCTTCCCGCTTAAATATATCAACATCTTCAAGGGTAAGACCAAATTCACAAAATATTTTTCTCCAGCTGCCCGCATGGGCCGGCATGGAATCAACCACTACACCATCCATGTCAAAAAGAAATGTATTGAATGTTTTACCTGCATTTTGCATCAAGTGCTTCAAGTTTCTCCGCTATTTTTTCTTTCCTTTCGGCGATTCTTTTTTTCAGATCTACCCGTTCTGGCCCTAAGGCTTCAGCCATCTTCACCACTCTCATGGAGTGCACCATGTCGGAAATCGCTTTTTCCACCTTAACAATATCCCTGCAATTCTCAGTTTCCGGAACAGGGGTACTTGAAATATTATCTTCAGCTATTGTAATATATTCCTTATACAGTTTGTCCCGCATCCTGTCATACTTTACCTGGTTTATTATTTCACTCCTGTCGATAAATCGTACGTCATCAGGATCCTTCTGCAGGATAACCCGAAAATTCCTCTCTGCTTCTTCAAAATTATTATTATTCATGTTCCGTATAAATGAGGCAAAAGGTGACGGCGTCAAACTGGCTGATACCAGTATACCAAGAAGCATGGAAGTCAACACGAAACCAATTGCAAACCCTGTCTTAAATTTTTTCTTTGTCCTCAGGTAAATAATTATGGCGGGAATTACTACCCAGAATATTATTTTTACTGCTGAAATCATGTTAGAAACCCTGTCTAAAAGAAAATATGTTTTGCGAAATTCATTAATTGATTACATTGTATATATCTTTGCGTTCATTGAATCTTTCAAAAGCTAATTTCAACAACCTGTCCAGCAATTCTGAATAGGGGACACCCATGTAATCCCATAATTTTGGATACATGCTGATACTGGTAAATCCAG
>JAGYNX010000380.1 GCA_018399855.1 Spirochaetota bacterium | reverse complement strand
CGAACATGCTGATACCCCCGAGGGTGCTTAATAGGATAAAGATGTCGTGCATCTTGGTATCCCGGCCCACAAGCCGGGGTCGTAAGAAATTATCCATGCTGCCTACCACCACAAGGCAGAAGATACACAACCCCGCGGCTTTAATGTATGCCCCGGATATGGTAAGAATGATTACTGCTGGAACCCAGATAAGTCCTGATCCTATCACGGGGATTATCGATAACACCGCCATAATGGTTCCCCAGAATACCGCCCCCTGGATGCCCACAATCCAGAATGCCAGGCCGGCAAGGGCCCCCTGCAGTATTCCTATTACCAGTGAACCCTTGATGGTAGCCCGTGTAACGGAGGTGAACCGGTCAAGCATGCGTCGTTCGTCTTTATCTTCAAGGGGGAGGTAGAACAATATTTTGTTCAGCAGCATTTTGCCGTCCTTGATGAAAAAGAACATGGCGTATATAAATATAAAGAAAAGGAACATGAAGTTAAAAGTTGATAGAGTAGCATCGGAAAGTGAATTGACCAGCCAGTTGCTGAGGCTGCTCACCAATTCACCGGCTTTTTGCATAATTGCTTCATGATGGGGTTTTATGGACTCGTAAAATGGTATATCCTGCAGCAAAGAATTATCAGCGGGTTTGCCGCTTAATTGTTCCTGCACCCATGGGGTTACCGAGTTGCCAACCTTTACGGCCTGTGCGGTAATGAGACCGGCAAGACCGGTAACCGGTAGAAGAAACAGCAGAAAAATCAAAAGAAGGGTAGCGAATGAGGCGAGATTCTCCCTGCCTTTTAACCATTTCTTGATTTTTCGGTAAAGAGGTTGTGTCATGGCGGAAAAAAGACCGGCAAGAAAAATCACCATCAAGAACTGCCTGATCATTGCAAGAAAAGATATGGAAATAATGATAACAACGGAAAGAATCACCAACTTGTTGATCCGGGACGTTTTCATAGGGTACTCCTTTCAGAATGGTAATGATTTAGTGTATATTCTTGTCGTCATAATTACAACACCAAAAAGAGTACCTCCTGTAACAGTATTATGTTGTTATTTTAACCCGGAAAACCGCCCCTTCATAACTTCAAGTTCATCCCAGCGTGTAAAATATTTCTCAAGGGCTGCCTCAAGCTGCTCAAGCTTCTCTTTCATTTGCGGTACTTCTTCGGCCCGGCTTTTATAAAGTTCGGGATCGCCAAGCATGGCAGAGACTTCATCTTTTTGCCTTTCGGTTTCTTCGATGATACCGGGAAGATCATGCAGTTCCTGTTCCTCCTTGAAGGTGAGTTTCGTCTTTTCCCGTGGCTTTTTCTCCCTTGTCTTTTTTCCCCTGGCAGGTTTTGTTTCCGGTTCAAGCCGGGCCTTCCACTCATCGTACCCGCCGGCACCTTCAACTATCTCGCCCTTTCCGGTGAAGCCAAGGGTGGTGGTAACCACGTTGTTGAGAAACTCCCGGTCGTGGCTTACCAGGAGGAGTGTTCCCTCGAAGTTCAGAAGAAGTTCTTCAAGAAGCTCCATGGTTTCAAGGTCGAGGTCGTTAGTTGGTTCATCAAGTATAAGCAGGTTGGCGGGCCTTGTGAAAAGCTTTGCAAGAAGCAGGCGGTTCTTCTCGCCGCCGGAAAGGGCACTTACGGGCTGGGCGGCACGATCGGGGGTGAACAGGAAATCCTGGAGGTAGCCGATGACGTGTTTTGTCCCCCCGTTAAAATCTATAAATTCTTTTCCGTTGCCGATGTTTTCTTTTACGGATTTGTTTATGTCGAGCTGATCCCGCAACTGGTCGAAGTAGGCAATCTCAAGGTTGGTGCCGGTACGCACTTTTCCCTGTCGGGGACTTAATTTACCAAGGAGTAATTTCACAAGTGTGCTCTTCCCGCAACCGTTGGGTCCGATAATGCCTACCCGGTCGCCCCGCAGTATGGTGGTTGAGAAATTATTCACCACGGGAACATCATCGTAAGAAAAACTGATGTTGGTGGCTTCCATCACCAGCTTGCCTGACAGGCTGCTTTCCTGTATATCCATGTTGACTGTGCCGGGGGCTTCCCTGCGCTGTGCCCGTTCTTCACGCATTTTCTTCAGGGCACGTACTCTTCCCTCGTTGCGGGTTCGCCGGGCCTTGATGCCCTTTCTGATCCATTCTTCTTCGCGGGCAAGCTTCTTGTCGAAGTTGCTGTTCTGCTGCTCACGGGCCTCAAGCCAGGCGTCTTTTCGCTCGAGAAAGGTGAGATAATCACAGCTCCAGTCAAAGAGCATGCCCCGGTCAAGTTCAACGATGCGATTGGAAA
>JAGYNX010000038.1 GCA_018399855.1 Spirochaetota bacterium | reverse complement strand
AATAAAGGTAAAGAGCTCCAAAAGTGTATTGATTTCCATACACATGTGCGGTCATATATACACATTGTAAAGTGTATATACATATCTAACTGGTTAAGAGCATAGAAGCATTTCCTGCAACAATTCACTTGACTTTCACTAAAGGTGATGTATACACTTATCTTAATAATTTTTAAATCCCGCAAATACATCACATCATTACGGAGAAAGGTTGATGCAATACCAGATAAAAATTAATGATACACTGCTCAAAAACGACGGTACACTCTCCCATCGTGGCTATTCAAAAAAACAGGTACTGCAATATAATCCTGAAAAAATTCGACTGTATCCATTTAGATTCCTCAACAAGCTCAGGATCAAGGAATGGGACTATTATGGTTTCACTACCAGGGATTTTTTCTTCTCCGCCACGGTATCTGATATTGGGTATGCCTGTGTTGTGTTTGTATATTTTATTGATTTTCATAAAAAATCAATTGTAGAAGAAACCATCCTCACTCCCTTCGGGAAGGGATGTGCTCTTCCTACAACCAGCCGCGAAGGTAATATCCATTTCTCACATGGTGATACAACTGTAAATTTCACCCGCATGCCAGGCAAACGGTTGGTTAACGTGCAATGGCCCTCTTTCCACAATGGAGAAGGCTTGTCAGCAGACCTGGAAATCACCCAGCCGGATTCAATGGACAGTATCGTTATGTCCACCCCCATAGGGAAGAAACGGTTCTATTACAATCAGAAAATCAATGCCATGCCAGTACGGGGAACCCTGAAATTTGGGAAAAATGGATATGACATGAAAAAACTCGGTGCCCTTGCCACCCTTGACTGGGGACGGGGTGTCTGGGACTATAACAGTTTTTGGAACTGGGCAAGCGCGTCAGGCCATCTTGACAGCAAAACCACTTTTGGGTGTAATCTCGGCAAGGGTTTTGGAGATCTCAGTTACGCCACTGAGAACTGTTTTTTTATCAATGGTACCATGACCAAGCTTGACCAGGTTGAATTCAACTATGATCCATCCGATTACATGAAACCATGGTATTTCGGATCAAACGATGGCAAGCTGGAGCTCACCTTCACCCCATTTTTTGAACGTGAGGCAAAAACGAATCTCCTGTTAATTCGCAGTGAAGTTCACCAGATGTTTGGAGAATATACCGGAATGGTAATACCCGACAAAGGAAAACCTGTTAATATAAAAGGGATTATCGGATGGGCAGAAGAACACTTTGCCAGGTGGTAATTATTAAAAGAAGGATATATGATGGAAACAAAAAATGATAACGGGTTTTTTTCGCTGCATATGCCAGAAACAGGATTCGTGCACCTGCACTGGCACCTGACAGACAAAAAATGGAAAGCACTTGCTGACCAGTGTACATGTGACAGCTACGGTGAACCACACCTCTTTATCACCCTGTATTCTATACAGAACGAAGGTAAAACTCCTTTACAGGAACATGATGTATTTGGCCAGAAAAACAACTGGACCCTTTCTCTTGACGAGTCACTGGAAGGCTCTAGAATTGAATTTGAACTATTTGCCCGGGAAAAGAATCATGGGGAGCGGGTTCACATTTTCACTTCTGCACCTCTACAAATCCCCTACTCCCCCGAAAAAGCAGCTTCCATGCTCGGCGGATCGGCTGCTGGGGATATGCTTGAATCGGCGGGAATAGAATCCACGGGCAGGGACGCGTCAGATTACCGGATATCATCCTGATAATGTCTTCATCAAAAGAAAATACTTCAATAGTACTTGTACTGCATGCCCACCTTCCTTATGTCCGTATTCCCCATCACTGGTTTCCACTTGAAGAATTGTGGCTGTATCAGACAATGAGCGAATGCTACATTCCACTTCTCCGTGTTTGTGACAGGCTTGATGATGAACAGGTTTCCTTTCACATTACAGTATCCCTGAGCCCCACCCTCATGCAGATGCTGTCAGACCGGTATTACCAGGACAGGTATCGAAGCTGGGTAAAAACCATGATGCGGCTTCTTGAACATATACCGAAAGATGAAACAGCAGAACAGAAAAAAAGCCGTATATTTTACCGGGATTTTCTGAATGAGGCACTTGATTACTTTGAAATGAACGAGGGAGATCTTCTTCGTTGCTTTAAAAATCACGCAGATTCGGGAAACCTGACACTCATCACCACGGCTGCCACCCATGCACTTCTTCCCGCATATCGTTCACAGGCTGAACTGGTAAACACGCAGGTGTCAATTGGAATGGAGGTGTTCAAAAAGCATTTTTGCGCATCTCCCGAAGGCTTCTGGATGCCCGAGATGGCATATTATACGGGTCTTGACAACATTCTTGTAGAAAATGGAATCAAGTATACATTCTGTGACACAAGGGCCGTCTACCTCAATGGAAATCCACCCCGGTCAGGTCATTTTGCCCCATCCATCGCCCCTTCATCACTTGTGTTTTTCCCAAGGGATCCTGTACTGTCAATGGCCGTTTGGTCTGCGCAGCAGGGTTACCCCGGTGATTACCGCTACAGGGAATTTCATCATGATTACATGTATACCCTGCCCGATGAAATTCTCGAATCAGAGGGGATAGACAGAATACCGGCTGGCCTGAAACTGTATGCCATTACCGGCGAAACCATGGAGAAAAACTGGTATGATCCGGATGCAGCCCGCCAGCAGGCCAGGGTACACGCGAAAGACTTCATGGATAAGATACACCAGAGGTCCTTCGAAATTAAAGACAGGGTAGATCAACCGGCATTTATACTGCCATTCGACATGGAGCTTTTTGGTCACTGGTGGTTTGAGGGACCGACTTTTATCGAAGAACTATGCCGCCAGGTCAGCACATCACCCTCCGCCCGCATGCAATCACCCGGACAACTTGCCGATGACAACAACCTGCTCTCATTTTCCCCGGCAGAATCTTCATGGGGGGGAGGAGGCCTGTTTTCCACATGGTATCCCCCACAACTTGGCTGGTTGTATCCGAAAATTCACGATATATATTATAATCTAAAATCGAAAACCGGGGACATTCCCGCGATCATCAGGGAGCAGCTGTTACGTGAGATCTGCCTTGCCCAGGCATCAGACTGGGTATTCATGATCGCCAACGGCCACACCCCCGATTTCGCCATGAATCGACTGCATGATTACATACACGCCGCCGAACATCTCTCAGACCAGATATCCCGCCATGATACCGACACCCAATTCGCCGAATCCAGAAAAGAAGAATACCCGCTATTCCCCGACATCATTGGGAAGTATACTTAACAATAAATAGAACCACAGAGGCGCAGAGGTACAGAGAAGGAATATATATTTTTACCGTTTCATATCATGACGGCTATAAGGCTTTCTCATTCGGCATACTGCTTTGATATAACATATAGACAATTATAAAAAATCCTTTCTCTGTCTCTCTGAGACTCTGTGGTGAATTCGTATTTTACTTGCAATTATGCGGGGTGATGGTACACCATAGGATCATATCGGTATTGGAATACTAATTTTATCCCGGGAGTGACTCATGAGATCCTTTGCGGCCATATCATTTAAAATGATCCTGCCATCAGTACTTGTTTCCATGATGATGGTATCTATATTATTTACCAAGCCGGCGGGGGCCGTTGATTATTTTCACTGGTTGAAGCACGGCTCATGGAAGCAGAGGGTTCATGCCATGTATCATCTGGGCTATTCCGGATATAAGCCATCATTCTGGATACTGGTAGAATACCTGGACAAGGAGTTCGAAGAACCAAATGACAGCAACCTGGGAGTACGGGTGCGGCAGGCAGCAGCGATGGCTCTTGGCAAGCTGGAAGATGAGCGGGCGGTACCATATCTTGTCGAGCGGTATAAGAAAGAAAAAAAACCAAAGGTTCGAAAGACAATAATCTTCGCGCTCAGCTTTTATAACAAGAAGAGTATGGTTGAAGTTGTGCAGATGGGGTTGAAGGATGAATCACAAGAGGTGCGCTGGGAAGCGTTGCAGACAGCGTCTGCCATGGGTGATGACGCCCCGGTGAGTGCCGTGTCACAGTTCGCGGTGGGTAACGAAAATCCATCGGTAGCCATCATCGCTGCTTACGTACTCTACGTGTCGGGCCAGGAAAAAGAAAAAAACCGTGACATACTGCTCAATGGCTTACAGAACAAAAATCCCGAGGTTCGCTACTGGGCAACCCATTATGCTGCACGTGCCATGGGAATCGAAGCCCTCGATGCGATCATACGGGCTTCGGAAATAGAGTCGGTGTACTGGGTAATGAAAGAGATGGATGATAATATATACACCCTTGCCCGTAAGAAGCGAATCCGTGAAACAAGAGCACAGGTTGATACCGTGGAGAACCTGTTTAAAGATGAAAATGATAAAAAAAGTAAAGATACAGACGAAAATATTGACTAACCCGAAAACTGAACAGGGGTTCTCTCCATTTGGTTGTGTCGCTGTATGAAATAAATATTGAGTCTATATCTTATTTCTTGAAAAGAAAGGTACCCTCAATCTTATCCCTGTCCACAGGACCGAAGGTTCGGCTGTCCATGCTGAAATCGAGATTGTCAGAGAGTATAAAGAAGTTCCTTATCTGCATCTTCATGGGGGGCATGGAATCCCTGAGGGTGAACTTTGCGGGGAACTGTCTTTTATCCTCCCATGTTACTTCCCAGTCACCTTTCAGTGCTTTTCCGTTCACAAGGATGGTCTTTTTGCGTACTTCAACCATGTCATCAGGCAGTGCGATTACTCTGCCAGTGATGTAATGATCGGATTGAAGAGGACTCTCGTAGAGAACAATATCACCTTTTCCCGGTGTGCCGGTGGTGAGGAACCACGCGGTTTCACCCTTCATGATGGTGGGTTCCATGGTATTATCGGTAAGCTGAAATGGTGTGATAAAGATACGCGTGAGTATCACCCCCATCAGGATACCTGATAGAACCAGGGCCAGCAGTGCCAGTTTCCTGTAGGGTTTTTCCCTGGAAGTATACAGTTCCATTAAGTATATGTCCTCATTTTAATGTTTTCATGGCTTCGTCAAAACCAGGCAGGGATCGCCTTATTACTTCTTCGGGAATGCAATAGGTGAGCCTGAAATACCCGGGTCCGCCAAAACCGCTGCCGGGCACTGCCAGGATATTAAAATTCAGAAGATGCTTCACGAATGCCACGTCATCTTCCATCGGTGACTTACAGAAAATATAGAATGCCCCTTCAGGGTCGGTGAATGAATATCCCGCCTTGCGCAACCCTTCTGTAAGTACATCTTTCCGGCGCTGGTATGCTTCAATGTGTACCGTTTCTTCTGTTAACTGGGCCACAACCCGCTGCATAAATGCGGGGGCATTTACGTATCCCAGTATCCTGTTGCTTAAAATGCAGCCGGACATAAGGTTATCCACGCCTGGAATGGCAGGATTCAGGGCCACGTAGCCAATACGTTCACCAGGAAGGGAAAGTGATTTTGAATATGAGGTAACCACTATGGAATAAGTATAGTTTTTCAAAATACTTGGAACTTCAACCCCGTTGTATACTATCTCACGGTATGGCTCATCGGCGATAAGATATATGATGCGTCCGGATTTCTTCTTTATATCGGATAAAATGCTTCCCAGTTCCCTGATGGTGTGTTCGGGATAGACCCTGCCAGTAGGGTTATGGGGTGAGTTGATGAGAATTGCCCGGGTTCTATCGGTGATAGCGTTTTTAATGGCATCAACATCAAGGGAGAAGTCTTCCTTCGTATCGGCCAGCACCATCTTTCCACCATGGTTGGTGATGTAAAAGCCGTATTCAACGAAATATGGCCGGGGAACGATTACCTGGTCGCCCTGGTTGAGAATGGTTTTAAGTACAACATTCAGTCCTCCCGCGGCACCGCAGGTCATGATGATATGAGAACCCAGTATTTCCAATCCGTGTTCCCTGCTCACCTTGCCTGCAATAGCTTCGCGAACGCCCGGGTAGCCGGCATTGGGCATATATCCATGAATGCCAGGAGTGTTCTCACTGGCGAGGTCTTTGATCACCTCGTAGAACTTCTCAGGTGGCGGCACATCGGGATTTCCCAGGCTGAAATCGAACACGTTGTCCTCGCCATGTTTTGCCTTAAGCTTGGCGCCTTCTTCGAACATCTTTCGAATCCATGATGATTTTTCCATTGAATCCATGATGTATGTTGAAACTGTCATTTCTTGCTCCGTATGTATAATTATGGGTGCCCCGGTTACAGGTACACTATAACATATTAATCACAATCATGTAAAGAACATGTAAAGATGATATAAAATGAATTGAATCATTTCAGGTGACCATCCAGAAATCAAGTATTTTTCGTAACTATTAATCTGTTATGCTTAATTCGCACTTTATACCATTCATATGTGGAGAAAAGATTACTATTCAAGTCATAGCTTGGTAGTACCTGTTTTTCTTTGCTTTATTTAGTTGACAATAAACGGGGCATAGTTATTTTCTGAATATCATGCATATGATATCAATAAAAGGAGATATGCAACAATGGCTGATGAAGTACAGGCAAACGAGAATACTGAAGAAGTAAAAGAAACTGCTATAGAAGAAAAAGCTGTAGAAGAAAAAGCACCCGAGCAGGCACCCGAAAAAGAGGCTCCGGCAGAAGAAAAAGCACCGGAAGAGGCTGTCGCAGAAGAACCAGCACCCGCTGAAGAAAAAGCTCCTGAAAAGGTAGCAGCTGAAGAAGCTCCGGCAAGTGCCCCTGCGCCCGAAAAGAAGAAAAAGATCAACAGGCTGACACCTGAAGAACTGAATAAGAAGATCAAGATGATTGAAGAGTCAGGGCAGGTGAAGTCGAGATATTATAAGCACCTGGTGCAGAGAAAGAACGAAATGGAAAAGGCATCGTTGTAATTATTGCTTCAGGCTTTCTCCGAGAATGAGATCAAGACTGATAGACCTGAACATCTTCATCTGTTCGTCTGAAATATTGTTGACGGTGTAGGTCTTCCCCAGTTTCTCAATGTTTTTTTTCAACTCTATTAGTAATCCTATCCCGGCAGAGTCGATGTAATGAACCTGTGAAAGGTCTACATGCATGTGGTCCGGGACGGGGATAATTTTTTCTTTTATCTCGTCTTTTATGGCATACGACGTATACAGGTCGAGATCTCCCTCGATCTTGACCTGGTATCCTGTTACATCTCTATCGATGGTAAAATTCATAATTCATATCCTGTTGTAATCAGCCACTTGGTATACTACTTTTGTACCTGAATTATGCCACAATTTTTTTTAATAATATCAAAATAATTGTATTAGTAGACTGAACGGTATACAACACCCTGTCCCAATAAATGCATTAATGTAAAGGGCTGGTTGTCGTTATTTTCTATAATTATCTGTGTTTATGCTTCGGCGTCGCTCAGCACGGCGTCGAGCGAAGCGGGCGGTTCCATAAAAAATGAGTCTTACTCCTTTATACAGAGCAGGTATTCATACTTGAATACGTCTTCTACGAACTGGCGAATTATCTCATGTTCATCGCGTGAGCTTGAACCGGATGTCATAACAAATCGAACAAGTGGAGAAAGCTCACAGCGCAGAATATCGTTGAAGTTTCCCCTCTGCACATTGTACCCGTGATATTGGGCTACCTTTTCAATATCAGAAAACCTGATAGTATATTCATCGTGTCCGTGCAGTGGAATTTTTTCAGGGTTGTCAGAGGCGGATACCTCTACAAGCCCTTTCCATTCACCCGTAACACTGGCTTCACAGCTGTGTTCACTCATGAATATACAGGGTATGCCCGCGGTAGCAAGTTTTTCCATGGCCATTGCCGCCCCCAGGTTGAAAGAGAATTTCTCACCCGCGGGGGGTATAAGTGAATATTTTGTATACAGTTCTTTTACCAGGGCGATGCTGCTGTTGCCCGGTTTTTTAGCATCTTTAAGAGATGACCGGGGGATGTTGCACAGCGTGGGAAAATCACCCACGTTCTCATTCATCACGGCTAGCTGGTATTGCCGGAGGGTGCCGGCGGCTACCTGTTGAAAATCTGATAGAATGAATTCACAATCATGCTCTGCAAGTCTTTCTTTCTGGGTCTCAAGCAGTGCGGGAGATATGTCAATCATGGTGGCTTTCGCAACAGGTATACGCGAAAGCAGATCTTCCATGAGGTTGCCGTACCCTCCGCCGATCTCAACGATTTTTTCAATCGTATGTACGGGTATATGGTCTTTCAGAAAGTCATACAGCAGGTTTCCATAAGAATTGGCTTTTTGAAGAACCTTTCTGCAGGGGCTGTCCGCGGGATGGAGCATGTTGCAGACAGTAACCTCCCAGCCCAGGGTTTCCAGTGACCCCTGGTGATAGCCGGATGTATCATTTACGTAAACGGTCATACTGGATATCCTGTGGCGGCATGGGGGTATATGCCGGGTATGAACAAATAAAGAAACCCGCGAGAATAATTATGACAAGAATTATCAGGCCAACCAGAACCACCCGTTGTTGCTGTTTTGCAGGCAGCAGTTTGAAATTCTGCATGGTGTATTTTGCGTTAAGAATAGAAGTGATTACTTTTCTTTTGATGTCTGCATATACTTTTGAGAAATCTTTTTCGCGTTTCGTCTTTTTTTTCGTGTTCTGCCGGTAGGCAACGTCAAACCTGGCATTTTCATACAGGCGGGAATCATCAGGATCGGCGGTAAAATCGTAGCCGCATTTACAGCGTACCTTTATGATACCCCTGTCGATGGGAAATCTCAGAGGCTTCTGGCATGAAGGGCAATTCTTTATAAGATACATTTCGTATTATACAACCATTTGAAAGAAGTGTTACATTATTTCCCCGGCTTTCTGCATCACCTCGGGGATCTCTGAGTAAATTTTTTCCAGTTCATCCTCTGTCAGGCCGGCCGCGTTGATGGCCTCGGGTTTTAATTCGTGAAACAGGCCGTCGCTGCCAATTCCGATGCCCGCCATGAGGCAGAGGGTATTTGCCACGTGTACAATTGACACGGGTGCCATGTGCTCTTTTGGTGCCAGCTGGGGCTCGTGATGATACCGCACAATGGCCCGCAGTATGGGAGGGAACTGCCATTTTTCAAGCACCCGTTCCCCTATTTCCTGGTGATCAAATCCCATCACTTCCTTCTCTGCTTCCTGGAAGGTGATATTTCTCTCTTCTACAGTAGTAAGAATATCCTTGAAGGTGTTCTGCACGAAAAGTGCCAGTACTGTTTTTCCCACATCATGAATAATGCCGCCGGTAAATACCTCGTCGGATATATCTCTTCTCTTTTTCATGAGGGCTATATTCTTGGAGACCATCGCCACAGCCACGCCGTGCTTCCAGAGTTCTCCCCGGGCCAGGTCATATCCCATGATTACCTTGTTGAGTACCGCCTTGGTTGTGGCAAGCACCACCATGTCTTTCACTTCACGAATGCCCAGGATCACAATGGCCCGGTCAATTGACGCAATTTCTTTTCCCTTGCTGAAATAGGCGGAGTTACATAACTTCAAAATGTTGGCAGTAATAGCCTGGTCTTTTACGATTTCATCGGCTACTTTTTTAAAGTCAACATTGGGATCATTCACCATATTGATTATCTTGCTTACCACGTCGGGAAGTGATGGTAACTGGTCAAGATTGTCTACTATGTTTTCTAACCTTTGTTTAATATGCGAGTGCATTGATGTATCTCCATTTAAAAGTTATCTTACACCTTGTAGTATAATTGTTCATTTCCGGCGGCCTTCACCTTCATTCTTCCGTCTTCCAGAAAAAAATCGATAACGCGACCAACATTGCCGCCGATATCTTCAGCTACCACGTTGATGCCGCTGGCTTTCAGGGCTTCCCTGGTTGATATCACATTGTTGTCCCCGATATTTGAAAGCGAGGCTGATGACTTGAATTTGAACATGGATGAACCGCCCGCGATCTTTGCCGTCATGAATTCTTTGCTGCACCCCTGTTTCAGCATTTTTTGAATGAGCATGGGGATGGCGGTATCGGCGTATTTTTCGTCATTGCCTTTTCCGTTGTTCTTTGGAAGCAGTATATGGGCCATCCCCCCGATTTTTTTGGAGCGGTCGTAGATGCATATGCCCACACAGCTTCCCAGGATGGTACGCAATACTGCTGGATTTTCTGCTGACCCAATCTGGGCTACTCCGATATTGATCAAGTTGTTCATCCCGGTTTCTCTACTTTTAATTATTTTTACTTAAAGCGATTTGTAGTATCAAGATACATTGTGTATATAGTGTAGTCCTTCTTTGTATTTTGTCAAGGCAATATAGTAAGAGGGAAAAGCGAAGGATGAAGAATGATGTGAAAGGGTTATTCAGTTGACATTTAAGAATAAGTGCATAGTTTCGCATTATTCAAAAAAAATTTGTGACGGGAATATGGCATGAAAGCGGTAAAGCGTATCAATAAAATTATTGAAAGGATCGATGCAGAACGGGTGAACAGAACAGGTGATATATACCTCAACAGGGTAAAAGAAACATTTATTACCTTCGATGACATAGTAACCATACCCCGCATACCGGTGAAAGAACTTCCTTATGACAGTGCTGCCGGCATCATGGAAGATATATCCGGCATTATCCCGGAGTTTCTGCGCAATCACGTGCTTCTTGAAAAAAGGCAGCCTCCTTCAGAGGTGCACAGTATACACCTGGTGCAGCGTATACAGGGAAAGATACTGGATTTTTATCATATATTTCGAATACACCTGCAATTCGGAGGGGACACTTCGGCCATTGTGCGGCAGGGAACGTCAGATCTGTATCCCTCGTTTATCACGAATCGTGTGTATTATACCTCAAGGCTGGTGCCGGGTAAGAAAGAAGGGGATAGCGGCAGTACGGTTGATTCACTTAAACTGAAAGATCGGCTTGACACCGAATCAGACCAGCATTTCCATACCTTCGCCATTTTTGACGATGTGGAAACGGGAAGCCTTACCCGGCAGCTTCTTGCCAGTGTTCCAGATGATATATTTTCGGTATCAACAGCCCTGTATCCCTTTGTGGTGTTCGATTATTTTACCGCCTGCATGAATATTCTCAACCCCACACAGGCCGCCATACACCAGGCAGTTGATATCTTTGAACCACTCTTTTTCGTTGTTGCCGGCGGTTTTGTGCCTCCCGCAACGCTTGCTCCCGGGCATGATCTTGGGGAAGTGTTTTCCGGCAGGCTTGAAATGAAAGAAGACCGGGTGGGTGTTACCCCAGAATTCACCGCACAGCTGCGTGATTATTTTTCGGGGCTGCATGTTGAGAGGGATGATGAACTTGCGCTGAAGGGATGGTGGAGGTTCGTCTTTGAAGGGTAGCACAGGTATTCTCATTATGCTCTGCGTGTTGCTGGCAGCAGGATGCGTACCCCGTGATCCGGCAGTTGTTGAAACGGCAACGGGCCAGTCACTCAGTCCCGACGGGCAGGTGAGTAACACATCACACAGGTATGTATTCAAAAAACCATCAAGGCCCGGCACCCTTCGCGACC
>JAGYNX010000379.1 GCA_018399855.1 Spirochaetota bacterium | reverse complement strand
GCTCGGGAAAAACCACCGGCTCTTTCATCTGGCCAAGCATCCCGTCCCCCAGCACCATAACCGGGGTTCGATATTTGTCTGCCAGGTCAAATGCGTCGTAAGTGAGGTCTGCCACTTCCTGCACACTTTCAGGAGCCAGTACCGGGGTTCGGTAATCTCCATGTCCCCCTCCCCTGGTTGCCTGGTAATAATCGCCCTGGGCGGGGGCTATATTGCCAAGCCCCGGGCCGCCCCGCATAACATTGACGATAACCGCCGGAAGTTCAAAACCGGCCAGGAATGATATACCCTCCTGCTTCAGGCTGATACCAGGACTCGATGATGACGTCATGGCCCTGGCACCTGTACAGGCTGCGCCGATTACCATGTTGATAGCGGCCGTTTCACTCTCTGACTGTATGAACACACCTCCATGATCCGGAAGGTGTGCCGACATGTACTCTCCCAGCTCGTTCTGGGGAGTGATGGGATATCCGAAATAACTGGTGCACCCCGCCCTGATGGCTGCCTCGGCGAAGGCGTGATTACCGCTGATAAACACCTTATTCATGGTACACCTCTATGGCAAGGTCGGGACACACCAGGGTGCACATCATGCAGGCTGTGCACTCCCCCCCGGGATTTGCCTCGGCATAATGATACCCGTGACTGTTAAGCTCTTCGGAAATTCGAAGAGCATCTTTTTTGCAGAAATGCACGCATAACCCACATCCCTTGCATTTTTCCATATCGACGATGACTCTACTTGCTGTTTTTACTTTCATTTTTTTATTCTTTTTGGCGTGTAATATTGTATTATGACATATGACACATTTTCATATTATTTTGCAAGAATAATTCACTGAATACCCATCATAGTTCTGTCTTTTTTGACAGGATGTAGTACGGTTACATGAAGTTTTCTTTGAATTTTTTTTCTGTATATTGAGTACTGCTTCAATCGCCTTGTTCTGATGACAGTTTCTACTTTTAATTACAAACAAGCATACATGAACACACGTTAAACAAATAATGCAATTATATCATGTTCTACGGGAAAATATAATGTACGTGCTGTTTGCCCAGGCCAGCAAAGCCATATTCTTTCACACTGTCTTCAAACTGTTCCCAGTTGTCACCATAATGGGTCAATATCATCTTTTTCTTAATGTTGGCGGGCAATTCTTTCAACTCTTCCAGGGATGCGTGTACACCACCGGTAAAAAACTGGCAATCATGAAAGATGACCTCAAAATTGAATTTCTCGTCATACCCAAGCACCAGGTCGGGGTCATAGCGTGTATCACTGGTAAAGAGTATTCGGTCATCGATAACCATACCGCAGCTCCAGAAAGAACTCTGCCAGTCCTGTGATGAATCCGGGATGTGCATGGTTCGCATCATTTTCAGGTTGATGCTGCCCACGTTGGCAGTGAACGTCTCCCTTGGATAATTGGGAAGCCACTGCGGCCTTATGATATCAAAGAAATCGTTAAAGCCCAGTATGTCCCCTGCTTCTTCCTCGTTAAACCCGGCTCCCCCCCGAAGGGACATGTCCCACAGGATATGCTGATATGTTTCATTGATCACCATTACCGGTTTTCGCTTGGTCATGTACCGCCCCATGAGGGCCACCTCTTCAAGACCGCCAATGTGGTCGGCGTGAGAATGGGTGATCAGCAGGTTTCGCACCTCTGTAACCGGTACCCCAAGCTCGAAGAAAGACTGCGGGCACTTTGTGCCGCAATCAACCAGCACATGGTCATTGCCCTTTACGATCATGAGATTGGTCTGGTAATTACGTTTTGTAAAGGCGCTCCCAACACCAAGAAAGAATAACTCCAGGCTGCCTTTATTTGTCAGCGAAAATGGCTCTTCTTCATGAGAAACTATATTCATATTTTTCATTAACACTTCCTTTGCGACAGGGTGTTCAGCAAAAATTCGTTATCCCCCTCGTTCAAATCGGGAAAAGAAATACTACTATCAGAATAGACGAATATGAATTTTAGTTCAAACAAAAAAACCATATTGCTATAATTTTGGTTTGTTCCAATCATGAAACATGGAGCCAGGGGTCACAAGACTGTTAACCGGGTCACCCGCGATACCGGGAGATAGCCACCAGTGATATATTAGAATAAAAGAAAGGGGGCATTCCCGACTGGAAACACCCCCCGTATAGAAACGATGAAGAGAAATAAAAGCGGTTACATTAGAACTTTACTTCTGTCTTCACGTAGAATGTCTGCTCGTCGTCCATTTCACTTGATCCAAATGTCCTGTTTTCGAGGTAGGCAAGTGCCTGGAAACC
>JAGYNX010000378.1 GCA_018399855.1 Spirochaetota bacterium | reverse complement strand
TTGTTCAGAAACCAGGTGCAGGGTTTTCAGGACAGGGAAAAGAACCCCTGGCTGGAAAGCGAAGACAGGCTGTATATTGGCGGTCCGGAAACATTGCGGGGATGGCAGTATCTTGATTTTGCGCTTCCCGGTTCATGGAGATACGGGCTGTTTCACCGGATACTCTACGGTGCCGAATTCAGAATACCCATACATCCGCAGCTTTTATGGTTTGTGCTCTTTTTTGACGCAGGATCAATGTGGACTGATAGTTTCTGGGAAGAAACCCTGGAACAGGATACACTTGAGCGGATAAATGAAGACAAGGCCACTGGACAGCTGTACGAGATCAGTGAGATTGACGAGATAGACCTGATGTCCTATTTCAAGTATTCATACGGTTTTGGTTTCAAGATACAGATCCCAATGATGCCCCTGCGGTTCTGGTTCGGTAAGAAACTTGAATGGGTAGGCAGTGAAAAGGGATATTTTGATGAGATAAGCGGTTATGAATTCCAGTTCGGTATAGGTGATATGAGATTCTGACAATGCGCCCCCTTGTGAACATACTCCTGGTATTTCTGGTTGCAGGGTGCTCCTACCAGAAAAAAATGCTGGAGCACCAGGGAGAAGAGATACCGGTGGTGCGGTACGTGCAGCTGGAAGTATTGTACGAATACCTTGTTTCACATGATGGTGGGGCATCCACGGTTAGAAACAGGTCGAAAAAGCTGTATGGTGATATGAAAGTTCTCGAGAATCAAATAATACAGCATGCTGATCCGGTAAAACGAAAGGAATTATATATAAATCTGGAAAAAATAAAAAATGAACTTTCAGACCTTAGAGATAAAGAAGAATCATACAAGAAAAAATTTTTAAAGAAAATTGAAGATTCCGCAAGGCATGTGGCAAAAAAGCACGGTTATCACCTTGTGCTCAACGGGGGCGATACCGTGCTGTATTCAAGTAAAGAATATGATATTACCCGTGAAGTGCTGCGTGAGATAGTATCAAGGAAAATACGAAGCGCACCGGTGAACAGGTAGGGATATACTGATGATGAAAAAAGCATTGTACGCATTGGTCGTGGTCACATTCGCAACCGCAACCCTTTCATGTAAAGAAAACAGTATAAAAGAAGACCTGCAGCATGTGTTTAATGAAAAGAGCGGAAGGTATGCCGTATATGTAGATAAAGAAGAGTGTACCCTGAAGGTCTACAACAGGGATGGCGAAATTATGGATAATTTCAAGATTGGATATGGCCTGAATCCTGACCGAAAACCCAAACTTCATGCCGGGGATAAGAGAACGCCGGAAGGGGTGTATTATGTGACAGAAATACTCAGCATGGACGCGACAAAGAATACCCCCTCCTACCAGAGGTTAAAGGCAATGAATAGTGTGTTTTTCAGGGCAAAAGACGGGCATTACAGGTATGGCAATCCTGAGGCTGACCTTGGTGATAACGCCTATGGACCCAGGTTTTTTCGCATATCATACCCCAATAAAAAGGATATCCAGCGATATAATGAAGCGAAGAAATCAAACCGGCTGCCCGTTGCAAACGGAAAAGTACCATCAATAGGTTCTGGTATAGCCATTCATGGCAATTGTGACCCGAAATCCATAGGGCATCTGTCTTCCAGTGGTTGTATTCGCATGTATAACAGGGATATTGTTGAACTGGAGAAATACATACAGGTTGGCACTCCCGTAGTTATCGTACCATAAGAGGGCAGTATATTTGTGTTGACATAATATCTTCAATACTTTAGATGTGCAGCAGTGATTAAGTGATTTATTCAGGAGGTGCAGTTTGTTTGCACAATTAATAACAGAAGCGTATGCCCAGGCGGGCGGTTCGGGACCATCTTCAGGAAGCGGCTGGATGAGCCTGTTCCCCCTGTTGCTGATGGTGCTGATATTTTATTTCTTATTGATACGGCCTTCTCAAAAGAAAGAGAAAGACAGGAAGAAAATGATTGAGGCATTACAGAAAGGTGACAAGGTTATTACGGCCGGGGGAATATACGGTGTAATATCCAACATTAAACCCGAAGAGAATATTGTAGTTTTAAAAATTGCAGATAGTACCAAGGTTGAGTTTTCCAAAACCGCTATCCAGTCAAAGGTTTCCTGAAGTATTTAATAATAGCCGTATATGAAAAAAGAGAAACTACATAGTACATGGTGTATCATATTCCTGACAGCCATGCTTTTGGCTGTCCCATGCTGGTCTCAGCAGGATGAGGTAACACCACCGGAAGAACCAGCTTCACCCGCGGTTGAAGAAGTGAAAGACGTGGACGT
>JAGYNX010000377.1 GCA_018399855.1 Spirochaetota bacterium | reverse complement strand
ACATGAAATACGGCACCGACACCTTTTACGTGAAGTCTGTAACCAACGTGTACATACTGCCAACCTTTATCGAGGAAGACCTCTACGATGAATACAGGTATTCCGACGAATTCCGCTTCATGCGAAACGGCAGTTTATCCAACGAGGCCTTCGAGGTGAACCTTCGTGAACTCTACGTGAATTACGCCTCCGGAAAATACCGCCTGCGTGCCGGCAACCAGGTGTTCGCGTGGGGTACGGCAGACGTATTCAACCCAACTGCTTACTTCAATCCCTTCGACCTTCGTGAACTGCTTTTTAAAGATGACGACGAGCTGAAACTCGGGGTGCCGGCGGTTTCGGGTATGCTGTTTCTTGACTGGTTCAACGTGGAGGGTGTTATCGTTCCTGTTCACGTTGGCTCCGCGTTCCCCGTTCGTGATAATTTCTGGGCCATCGAATACATGGAAGAACCCTTTCCGGTGGAAGTGACACAGATGCAGAAAATGGACGTAACCCCTGAGAACATTGGCTACGGCATCCGCCTTACAAAGAATATAAAGGGGGTGGACGTATCCGCAAGTGGGTACCATGGGCCTGACCGCGAACCTTTTTTGCGTCCACTCGAAACGGAAGTACTGCCCAATGAGCCGGTGACCGTGCTGGTACAGCCCGAAACAAGGATAATCAACGCCGGCGGAATGGACGTCGTGTTTACCCGGGGCAGGTTTACCATACAGGGAGAAGCGGCCTTCACGGCGGACAAGCCCGGCGTGGTTGAGCAGGAATTTGACCAGAACGTTGAACTGCCCTTCCAGGTCAAGCCCTCACCCCATTACGCCTATTCAGTTGGATTCAACTATTTCGTTCCAATGGACTGGCTTCTTGACAATCACAAGGGAAACACCCTGTTCACCGTTGAGTGGGCACAGTCCAAATATACGGACACCTCGTTGATGGCACCGCTCTTCTCTGATATACTGACCATGAGATTTGAAGACCAGTACTGGGACAACAGGATAGACTTCAATTTTACCTGCATAATGGACGTAAAGGAAAGCGCCTTCATACTATGGCCACAGGTAGGCTACGATTTCAGGAACGGGTTCAAGGTGAACCTTGCGTATCAGCATATACAGGGCAATAATGATTCACTATTTAACTACTACGAGGACAACGATTTTGTCAAGCTGGGGGTACAATATGCGTTTTAACAGGATTATACGGCTCTTACCAGTGCTGTTAATTTTACTGCTGCCCCTCACGGGTTGCGAATATAGTGATACAGAACTTGTACTAAAAGGAAAACTGGACGTCACTGGCGTGGAAAACGGCATACATGGTCCGGTAATCGTGGGAGTAGCCAACACCGATGACCTCGAATACATCATGGCCAACCCGCAGGACTCGGTTGCCATCATGGTTCCGGTAGAAACACTTGATTACCGCTTCAACATCGACCTGTCAGACACCTCACTGAAGGCGGGTGACACTGTTACGGTATTCGCCTTCGCCGACAACAATTACAACGGGGGCATCCCCATGCCCGACGCTGGTGATCTGTTCGGGATGTACATTGACGAGTCGAGCTTTGCAACCACGGTTACGCTGAACAAGGGGAGTACATATGTTGAATTTGCGCCTGACAAAGGTTATTATGAGCATGATGCGTCTATTACTTTTGAGATAACCGAAGGAGATATTACACTCGATGATGGTGATAACATTATCATTGTAGTAATACACAACGATGGAGTGACTAAAAATTTATTTGGCATACCGACCGGGATCAAAGACATCAGCTACGCAATAGCTTTTGACCAGGTAACATATCATGCAGGTGATACATATACTATTCCTGTACTACCAGCAATCAAAAAGGAACTCGAAAAGGATGGCGAATTAACTGTCAATCCATTTCGGGTTAACAATGTGTATTTGTTTGCTATTCGTGATAACAATCTACCAAATGGTAAACCTGATACTGGAGAGAGCCTTGGTTATTATTATGGTTTATTTCCAAGACAGATTGATATCAGTGAAGAAGATGAAAACAATCTTACTGAATCTGTAAGGTTCAGCAATGAAACATACTAGTAACATATACCCATGTCATCCCGGTTTGCCGCAGGCAATACCGGGATCTCGTATCTCAAGCAGATATAAAGACGTCACATTTTTTGGCGATACGTATCCATAATCAAAAATTCATCCCCTCCCCCTTGACGGGGGAGGGTCAGGGTGGGGGTGCGTTACGTACATAATACATTTTGATCCACATGGTGCCAAACGCACCCTCCCCTAACCCCCGTTCTCAGG
>JAGYNX010000376.1 GCA_018399855.1 Spirochaetota bacterium | reverse complement strand
CCTGCCTCCACTGGCAAGGGAAGCCGATTTCAGCAACTTCTGGGCCCATGCCATAAGCGAACAGAAGAAACAGGCCATGGAATCCTCGTGTACCCTGAACAAAAGACGGTCAACGGGAAAATTCACCGCCTACGACCTGCTTTTCAATGGATTTCAAAAGTCTCAACAGAATGGCATATTGTATATTCCCGACAGGGTGAACCGCCCCAACGTGGTTATCCTGTTGCACGATTATAACGACCCCCACTACTACATGGATTTTCCATTTGACGAACAATTTGCCTATCTTGTACTGATCATGCGTGGACATTCCATGTTGAACGTGGTACAGGAGGAAAACCAGTCAACACCCGGATTCCTCGTAGAGAACATTCTGGATATACAACAATATTACGTAACCGCCGTATACCTTGATACGCTGCGGTCAATTGATGCCCTGCGACTTAATAACAGTATCAATTGCAGCAGAATTGCCATGATGGGAAAAGGTCTTGGTGCCGCTGCATCTGTTTTTACCGCAGCTTTTTCTGATCGTGTGAAAGCACTTGTTCTTGAAACACCTTCACTTACCTATCTTGAATTGAGCCAGAATCTTTCAGAAGGCGATGCCGCAAATGAAATTAACAACTACATTGCCCAACACAAGTCCAAAAAGAAATCATTGAAAAAAAATCTTTCCTATGTTGACGCCTTGAATTTCTCCGACAACATCACATGCCCTGTCTTATCCACCGTGGGTTTCAAGGATACAGTTTCACCACCTGAAAGTGTCTTTGCCCTTTTTAATCATTTTCAATGCAATAAAACCATGGAAGTATATCCCGACCAGGGACATGCAGCGGGTGGGAAAGACCAGTTTTTAAAATCAACTCAATGGTTGAAAGAAGTGATCCCGGTTGAGTAGGATAACTGTTACACTACGAGGGGAACAAAATTAGCGTCTCCAATATCTTCTTCTACAATACTGCCGCTCTCTTCCCTTGCATACCTGCGTAGCACCTGGCCAGAAGCTGAATGAACAGGCACCACCATTACCCCACCGGGAGCCATAAGCTCAAACAGGCTGGGAGGAGTTGCATCTGCCACTGCTGCTACTACGATTATATCATATTCACCGCGTACAGTATCAAAACCACCATTATCATTATACACACACTGCACGTTATTCAGTCCCAGCTGAAATAATACCTGCCGTGCCCTTGTGTACAGATCATGAATGCGTTCACAGGTGACCACCCTGTCGCATAACACCGAAAGAAGGGCAGCCTGGTATCCCGAACCGGTACCCACTTCGAGAACCCGTGAACTGCTTCTAATATCACATACCTGCAGCATCCGGGCAATGGTTGATGGCCTGGAAATGGTTTGGCCGAAACCGATGGGCAGAGATGTATCTTCGTACGCCCTGTACCGCAACGCCTCAGATACGAACATGTGCCGGGGAATGCTGGCAAAAGCCTGTAAAAGAGAGGTCGAATAGATACCTCCCGAACGAAGAGACTGGATCATAAGCCCTGTTGCCCGCTGAAAACGGTCACCTTCATCATTACGGTACAAAATAGCCTCCCCATTCAACCCCTTTCTGTCCCTTGTACTCTACGTTCAAGGTGGTGTCTGACCACCAGCCTTTTAATGACTTCATCTTGAAGGTAGAGTATACCAGTATGTACCGGTACTCCTCGCTTTCCCGTATACTGTCATAGATAGATCTCAGGCCGTCAAGCTGGCTGGCCCTGTATACTGCCCCACCGGTAGCGTCGGCAATTTTTTTGAGAACCGGGTCAGCGTCCTGAAAGGTTATAAAATAGACCGGGATAAAATGTGACCGGGCAAAATCAATAACATTGGCGTCAGTATACGTAGTAAATGAATCATCTGCCACAGAACCGTCTGTTATCAACACCACCCCGCGCCTTGATAATTTGGGTACCAGGTCGCCAATGGCATTATACAGCACACGGCCGAAATTCTTTCCATCCCCGTACTCACGTTCCCGCAGGGCCCGAAGTGCTCTTCTTCTGCTCCAGTCGAAATCATTGCCCGTCCAGTAATCATCATTGAAATTGAGCACTTTCAAACGGTCATTCTTCTTCATCTTCTTGAGAATAAATTCAGATACCCAGGGTATCTCGTTATGATAACCACTGTCAGCATTGGAGCGATCAACACACAGTACCATGCTGGCAGAAGGAGGCCTGTTCTTCAGGTATTCAACGCTTACAGCCGGTATACGGGCGCCGTCCTCGGTTATGACAAAATTATCACTGGTGAGCCCGTACACGGGATTCCCCCACCTGTTGCGTACATTGATATAAAATGCCA
>JAGYNX010000375.1 GCA_018399855.1 Spirochaetota bacterium | reverse complement strand
CTCTCTTCTGCAGAGATACTATCTTCCCGGGTTCATCTTCTCACTTGTTGTATCCAGCATACTGGGACTGCTTATTCCTTTCATCGCGCTCAACTGGTTTTTCCAGTCGGCCATCATTTTTATTGTGCTGTTTATTGTGTTTCCCTATGTGAAAAGTTACCGGGAAAACATAATGGTCACTTCGTCTGATAATATCGGCGATATGTTTTCAAATGTGTTTACAAGGTATACCGAGGTAATACTTTTTGGTTTTGGGGCGGGAACGTTCAGTTCTATGACCTACCAGTGGACCACCCACAAGGAACTGAGCTTTCTGTGGTTCCTGGTAAACGCGGCCGCTATTCTAATAATAATGGTCAAATTGCTCATAGATGTCAGCTCTATAAAAGAAGAAAAAAATAATTTTTAAGTTGACGGTGGGTTATGTTCTTTGTACTATTCATGGTGTTCTGAAAAACATAGTTTCGAACTAAGAAGGATTATATTTAAGTAATCCTCTTTTTTTAATTCCACACACATTACATTATTGGGGATTAAGCCCAAACGCGCAAGGAGGAGTATTTTATGAAAAAGATCTTTACATTAGCCCTGGTAGTAGTCGCAACTGTCGCCTTTGTTTCATGCGGTGGTGCGAGTCGTGGCGGTATGGTTAAAGGTGAATCCTTTATCTCTGAAGGCTGGGTTTCTAATGACATTTTCAGGGTAACAGCTACTGGTGTTCCAAAGCCCGGTTTAACCAACAAGATCCAGAGAAGGGGTACATCCAAAGAAGCTGCTCTTATCATGGCTCAGAAAAGGATTATTGAAAAATTCGTTGGCGCACGTCTTGAAGGTGCTGCGGGAGCAGCAGATTACGCATCAACAGGTATCGCTGTAGCGAAAGAATTCGGCGGTCTGGTTAAAGGCGGCACCATCGTTAAAGAGACCTACGATGAAGACGATAACTGTGAAATAGTTTACCAGATAGAGAAAAAGAACCTGAAAAAAGATGTTCAGGGCGGGGCCTATCAATAAGCCTTTCACCACATCTTTTTAACCAAAAAACCATGCCAGCAAACGGCATGGTTTTTTTTGCTTTTTTCGAATTACTGAGAATCAAAAACTGTTAATACCAGGATCGCCAGTAACGTGGAGATGTGACATCTCTCCGGGAGAAATCCCCGGCGCGCCGCGCCGCCCCCTTCACTAAAGGGGGCTTCCCAGTAGTCGAACTCTCACCTTAGCCCCCCTTCAGTGAAGGGGGGTTGGGGGGATTCCCTTAAGTCTTATGCTGCATCAATCAGTTCCATTGTAACATCTCGCCGGGAGAAAACCTGCAGCGTCTCCACGTGATACCTGTTGTGTATTGATGAAGAGTTTAAGCAGGGCATAAAAAAAGAGAGTTATAAATAACTCTCTTTTTAAAATATATATATTATATCAATCCTGGCAGCGTCCTACTCTCCCACACCATTACCAGTGCAGTACCATCAGCGATGAAGGGCTTAACTTCTGTGTTCGGAATGGGAACAGGTGTTTCCCCCTCTCTATAGCCACCAGAAAAATGTTTTCTCAAGTGCCTGATCAATAAACAAGAACCGATACTTTTTGTCAACAATTTTGTCTGATTTTTTTTAAAAATACAAATTTTTCTTGCAGATCAAACAATCATCGTATGTAGAATAACATAGTGCACAGTCAAACTATTTCTAATTTTTTTAAGGATCACCACAGAGGCACAGAGGTACAGAGGGGAATAATTTTTTTCATATATGATTTCCTTTATGCCTTTGCCGTTACAATACCTGATCCTTTCTCTGTACCTCTGCGCCTCTGTGGTAATCCTTTCCAGGATATAGATGAACACAACAAGGATAATGCGATTTACTGTTTCTGATGAACTTTCCGGTAAGAGGATCGATCTTTTGTTGTCGGGTAAGTTTTCTTATAAGAGCAGAACACAGTGGCAGGATGAGATAAAGAACGGGAATATCAGTATAAACGGGGCACCACCGGCTGCAGCCCACCGGAAAGTGGCGGCCGGTGACGTGGTGGAATATCACGGGGATACCCTGCAGGAACCCCCGGTAGACAGGTCATATACCATCATCTACCGTGACCCCTACATGGTGGCCGTCAATAAACCAGGTGACCTGCCCACCCATCCATCGGGCATCTACTACAACAATACCCTGAGCCTTCTGCTTGAAGCTGATACCGGTGAAAAGCTGGTTCCCCTGCACCGCCTCGACCGGGAAACATCGGGGGTTATACTCTTTGCCCGTGAGAACCGCTACGTGCAGCCATTCCACGCGGCAATGAGCAGCGCCCGCAAAGAATACACCG
>JAGYNX010000374.1 GCA_018399855.1 Spirochaetota bacterium | reverse complement strand
CCGTCTCCACCATGGTGAACTCACCGGCCAACGACACCGAAGAGCTGGTTCGGCCGGTGTGAACCTTTTGGTCAATATATACCACTGGCTTGAATCCCCCTAAATCCCCCAATGGGGGACTTCACGACTACTATAAAACATAACTAATGATCGAACCTGTTATGCGATATCTCAGCCACCCGCTTCGCTCGATGGACACAGATTACCACAGATGATTATTTATAAATATTCTCAAATTATCTGTGTACATCTGTGTCCATCTGTGGCTATTCTTTAAAGTCTTTTGAAATAAAAAAATACCCATGAATAATCATTCTATATTTTGCTATCCTTTAACAGTCCCCCTGGGGGGATGTAGGGGGCTGTTGTGTATCATGCTACCGTTCACATATATAAAGCAAATGTGTGTAATCACCCTTCAAAAACATGAGGAGATCGATCGCATATTTCCTGCAACATCCCCAAAAAAATACTAAACAAATGTTGACATGTTTACCCCTTCCGGTATATTAATACCACCACGGATAAAATCAACCGAAAGGACGCGCACGTATGAATATACCTGTCATACCATCAACCGACATCATAGCCATCTACAGCAGGGGACAGTATACCATCAGCAGGGAGCTGCCCCTCTTCTCGGCGCGGGTGCCGGCAGGATTTCCCTCTCCCGCCGACGATTACATCGACCGGGCACTCGACCTGAACGAGCATCTCATACGCCATCCCGCCGCCACCTTTTTCGTGCGGGTATCCGGCGATTCCATGGTGGGGGCGGGCATACACCCCGGCGATATCCTGGTGGTAGACCGGGCCGAAGAACCTTCACACGGAAAGATCATCATCGCCGCCCTCAACGGTGAGCTTACGGTAAAGCGCCTTACCCGTCATCATGACAGGGTCTGCCTTACCCCTGAAAACCCGGCATACGCCCCCATCGAGGTGACCCCCGGGATGCAGTTTGAGGTGTGGGGAGTGGTGGTGCACGTTATCCACACGGTAGGGTAGGCGGTCATGGGCGAGGTGGTGGCGCTGGTCGACTGCAACAACTTTTACGTATCCTGCGAGCGGGTGTTCGATCCCTCCCTGTGGGGGGTGCCGGTGGTGGTGCTCTCCAACAACGACGGCAACGTTATCGCCCGTTCCAACGAGGCCAAACAGCTGGGCATTGAGATGGGTACCCCCTGGTTCAAGTGCGCTCCCCTGGTGGCTCGCCACGGGATACGGGTATTCTCGTCCAACTACGCCCTCTACGGCGACATGTCCCGACGGGTGATGGAAACCCTTGCCGGCTGCGTCCCTGCCATGGAGGTCTATTCAATCGACGAGGCCTTCCTCTACCTTACCGGCATGGAGCATTTCGGTTTGGAAGAATACGGCAGGTTCATACGAACAAGGGTAGGGGGGTGGACGGGGATGCCTGTCTCGGTAGGCATAGGCCCCTCGAAAACCCTTGCAAAGCTTGCCAACCGCATCGCCAAGAAAAACCCCGAATGCGGCGGGGTGTTCAACATCACCGGCCATCCCCGCGTGGATGACATTCTTGACGGCATCGCGGTGGAAAACATCTGGGGAGTGGGAAGCCGGTATGCCCGCATGCTGCACGAACACGGCGTGCACAGCGCCCTTGACCTCTCAAGGGCCCCCGATGCCTGGGTACGCAAGAAGATGACGGTGATGGGACTGCGCACCGCCTGGGAACTGCGGGGGCACCCATGCATGGAGATGGAAGAGGCCCCGCCCCCCAAAAAGGCTATCGTCAGTTCCCGCTCATTCGGCAGGCCGGTGGAAGGCCTGGATGAACTCATGGAGGCCGCGGCCGCCTACACCACCCGGGCGGCGGAGAAGCTGCGGCGGCAGAATTCGCTTGTTTGTGGCCTGACGGTATTTCTGACCACCAACCGCTTCAAGCCCGAGCCCCAGTACTCCAACGCCGCCACCTTCAGCCTGCCCGAACCTACCGGGTATACCCCCCACCTCATACGGCTGGCCCACGCCGGCCTGCGCCGCATATACCGTACGGGCTACCGGTACAAGAAGGTGGGTATCATGCTTTTTGATATCGTGGAACAGGGCGAGGGCCAGCTTGATCTTTTCGGCGGTGGTGTTGACCCCCGCAGGCAGGCCCTCATGGAAACGGTTGACCGGTTAAACGGCAGGTTCGGCAAGAGCACCGTCAGCTTCGCCGCCGAGGGAAGGGGCAGCTCATGGCACATGCGGCGGGAGCACCTCTCTCCCCGCTATACCACAAGCTGGCTTGAACTGCCCCTGGTGCGGTGAGCCTGGCTAAAAGGTAAAGGTCACCCCCGCCACGGCGTAGTGGAACATACT
>JAGYNX010000373.1 GCA_018399855.1 Spirochaetota bacterium | reverse complement strand
AGGAATAAATTTTTGAATATTGTTCAATATTCGCTATGTTTAGTAGTGATAGAATACTAAAAGAATGTTTACCATTACGGTAAACATTTTTTCTAAAAAAGATATGATGTAATATCAAATCTCATGCCGACACATAGAATATACGCGTCATATCTGCTAAAATGCTTGAATTTTAGAAGTGTTTTAGTATCTTATAAAAAAATACATTTTTTATCAAGGAGATATTTCATATGAGTCTTGTTCCTATAGTAGTAGAACAAACATCAAGGGGCGAACGTTCTTACGATATCTATTCACGCCTGTTAAAAGACAGGATAATATTTCTTGGAGAACCCGTCGACGACCATATATCAAGTCTTATTATCGCGCAGATGCTTTTTCTTGAAGCAGAAGATCCTGATAAGGATATATATCTATATATTAATTCACCTGGTGGTGTGGTAACATCGGGAATGGCTATTTACGATACAATGCAGTATATTAAACCTGACGTGGCAACAATATGTATTGGACAGGCGGCATCCATGGGTTCATTGCTGCTGGCGGCCGGGGCAAAGGGGAAGCGATCCACCCTGCCAAATTCAAGGATAATGATCCATCAGCCTTCAGGTGGCTACCAGGGGCAGGCTTCGGACATCGAGATACATGCCCGCGAGATTATGAAGATCAGGAAACGGTTGAACGATATATACGTGTTTCATACCGGTCAGCCCATCGAGCAGATTGAGAAGGATATAGACCGGGATTTTTTCATGGACGCCGAAGAAGCCGTGAAGTACGGTATAATTGATAAGGTAATAGTCAAAGAAGAGAACAAGGACAAGAAGTAATAGTCATACCAGATTCAAAGTGAAGAGGTAAGCATGTCAACAAAAAAGAAAGATCCCAGGGACGAGAAGAAAAACCTGTATTGCTCTTTTTGCGGCAAAAGCCAGGACATTGTAAAAAAACTGGTAGCAGGGCCGGATGTATATATATGTGATGAATGCATTGATCTGTGTAACGAGATTATCGATGAAGAATGGGGACTGGAAAACGGCGCCGAAGTGCTTACCAACCTCCCCAGGCCAAAAGAGATCAAGGAAATCCTGGATGAGTATGTAATAGGACAGGAGTACGCCAAGAAGATGCTTTCTGTGGCTGTATATAATCATTACAAGAGAATAAACAGTAACTTCAACCTGCGAAAGGGTGATGTTGAACTTGAAAAAAGTAATATTCTCCTTATCGGGCCAACGGGATCAGGGAAAACCCTTCTGGCCCAGACACTGGCAAAAATACTGAAAGTTCCTTTTGCCATTGCTGATGCCACATCATTAACAGAAGCCGGTTATGTGGGTGAAGACGTTGAAAACATCCTGTTGAAACTGATACAGAATTCTGACGGTGATGTGAAGCGGGCTGAACTGGGTATCATCTATATTGATGAGATCGACAAGGTTACACGAAAATCAGATAATCCATCCATTACCCGTGACGTATCGGGTGAAGGTGTGCAGCAGGCATTGCTGAAGATAATAGAAGGAACCACGGCCAATGTGCCGCCACAGGGTGGACGAAAGCATCCCCACCAGGAATTTATTTCCATTGATACTCGAAATATCCTGTTTATCTGCGGTGGGGCGTTTGTGGGACTTGATAAGATTGTGAGTGCCCGTGTTGGCAATAAAACCATGGGATTCGGGGCCGAGATAAAGTCTGTAAAGGATGTGCAGGACTTCAATGTGCTTGAAAAAATGCATACTGAAGATCTCATAAAGTATGGTCTTATACCCGAGTTTGTGGGAAGGCTGCCCATCAACGCTGTGCTTCATGAACTTGACAACGGAGCAATGAAGAGAATTTTAACTGAGCCTAAAAATGCCCTCATCAAGCAGTATGAAAAGATGTTTTCTTTTGAAGACGTTGAGTTGGAATTCGAAGATGAAGCTATTACCGAGATTGCCAACATCGCTATAGAGAGAGAGTCGGGGGCCAGGGGGCTCAGGGCTGTGCTTGAAAAGGTTATGATGGATCTCATGTACGAGATTCCGTCGAAGGAATCAATACGCAAGGTAGTTATCAACAGGGATACTGTGAGTGAAAACAAGGATCCTGTAATTGAGTATAAAAGCGAGGAAAAAAGCGCCTGAAACAGGTGACAATATTCCGAGGTCATAACATATGAAAAATATAGATTATAATAAAGTGTACCCATTATTACCACTACGCGATGTAGTGGTTTTTCCTCATATGGTAATCCCCCTTTTCGTGGGAAGAGAGATGTCAATCAACGCTCTTGACGCGGCTATGCAGGGGGACAGGCTTATCGTGCTGGCGACCCAGGCAGACGCG
>JAGYNX010000372.1 GCA_018399855.1 Spirochaetota bacterium | reverse complement strand
GCCCACTGAATAACATCAGGTGTTGCGATAGGTCCAATTTCATTTCGAACAGTCTTTACAAGCTCTTTCTTAAGATCATCTGTTTTTTCCACACCAGAGTTAAGTGTAACAAAGGCATAAATTGACTGACCTTTCACTTCGTGCGGATATCCAACAACAGCGGCTTCAGCAACGTTAGGATGACCAACCAGTGCTGATTCTACTTCAGCGGTTCCCATTCTGTGACCTGATACGTTGATAACATCATCAACACGACCGGTTATCTGGTAATAGCCGTCCTTGTCTCGCTTACATCCGTCACCGGTAAAGTAATTACCAGGGAACTGTGTAAAATAAGTGTTAAAGAACCTTTCGGTATCTCCGTAAACCCCTCTCATCTGACCAGGCCATGATCTCTTCATGATCAGGTTACCCTGGCATACACCTTCCAGTTCCTTTCCGCTATCATCAACGATTGCAGGCTCAACACCAAAGAAAGGTACTGTTGCCATTGCCGGCTTAATGTCGATAGCACCCGGAAGCGGGGTAATAAGAATACCACCGGTTTCTGTCTGCCACCACGTATCAACGATTGGACACTCACCCCTGCCAATTTTCTGGTAATACCAGTTCCATGCTTCGGGGTTCAGGGGCTCGCCAACTGAACCAAGGAGCTTAAGTGAAGAAATGTCATGATTGTCCACCCACTTGTCCCCTTCTTTCGCGATCGCACGAATAGCTGTAGGAGCTGTATAGAAAATATCTACTTTATATTTTTCAACTATTGCCCAGAATCGACCAAAATCGGGATAACTGGGAACACCTTCGTACATAATGGTTGTTGCACCATTGGCAAGAGGTCCGTATACGATATACGAATGACCTGTTACCCAACCGATATCAGCTGTACACCAGAACACATCACCTTCATGATAGTCGAAGACCATCTTGTGTGTATAGGCAACATAAGTAAGATATCCACCGGTTGTGTGCAATACACCTTTCGGCTTGCCTGTTGATCCGGATGTGTATAGAATAAAGAGTGGATCTTCAGCATCCATTTCTTCTGCAGGACAGTTAGCGTCAACAGTCTTGAGTTCTTCTTCATACCATTTGTCAATCTTGTCATTCCAGTCAACCTGAATCTTGTCACCCACTCTTTTTACTACCAGGTGAAGGGTAACGTTAGGACATTCCGCAATAGCCTTGTCTGCGTTGGATTTCTGTGGAACAGCTTTTGCGCCACGGAAAGTACCATCACAGGAAATAACTACCTGGCTGTCACAGTCAAGTACACGGTCCCTGAGTGCTTCAGCGGAGAAACCACCAAATACAACAGAGTGAACAGCACCGATTCTTGTACATGCCAGAATACCAATTGCAAGTTCGGGTATCATTGGAAGATAGAATGTTACCCTGTCTCCCTTTTTAACACCGTTCTTTTTCAGGATGTTGGCAAACTTACATACTTCTTCGTGAAGCTGCTTGTAGGTGTACTTCTTGTCATCAGAAGGCTCATTTCCTTCAAAAAGAATAGCTACCTGGTCACCTCTTGTGTCAAGATGACGGTCAAGACAGTTGTAGGAAACGTTAACCTTACCATTAACGAACCATTTTACCCAGAGCTTGTCCGGTGATTCGCCATAGCTGACGTCCACAACCTTGTCCCATTTCTTGAACCAGGTTATGTACTCTTCTGCAATTTTTGCCCAGAATCCTTCAGGATCGCTAATTGATTCTTTCCAAATCTTCTCATACTCTTCACGACTTTTGATGTAGGCTTTTTCGCGAAACTTGTCTGGAACTGGATAAATTTCCTTAAGTGTAACTTCTGCCATCTATTACCTCCGATTTTTGTATTGATATAATTATCATGGGGATCATGTGTCCGACTCACTCCACACTGAATATCCCCATTGTTGTCGCGCTTAGAACTTTGAAATCTGTTCACCCAGGTATGCCGCAATCATTGCGTCATATTCAGATGTAGTTTTGTATACCTTAACTGCCAGTTTGAAATTTGTTTTATAGGATACTTCACCATTACTGTTTTTCATGTCTTCAAGTACATGTTCATAATCATCAGGATCGATGACAACGGATACATGACTGAAGTTTTTCGCAGCAGACCGAAGCATTGAAGGACCACCGATATCAATATTCTCAATAGCCTCTTCCAATGTGCAACCGGGTTTATCAATAGCCTGCTTGAAAGGATAGAGATTCACTACAACCATGTCAATAGGCTCTATAGCATGTTCCTTCATCTTTGCCACATGCTCGGCATTCTCACGCAGGCCCAGCAGTGCTCCATGCACCTTGGGATGAAGTGTTTTCACCCGACCATCCATCATT
>JAGYNX010000371.1 GCA_018399855.1 Spirochaetota bacterium | reverse complement strand
TTTAAAATGCCGTTACGAACCATTGATTCAACAACCATAAGCTTGTGCCTCTCCCTTTTTGACTGGGCGAGTTTTCGGAAGAAGAAAGGTGGCATCAAACTTCATATGGTTTTGAATAACAGAAACCAGCTACCGGAATTTGTAAATTTCAGTAATGCGAAACGGCATGATATTACCGTAGCGGATTCCTTTCCGATATCGACAGAATCGATATATGTGTTCGATAAAGGGTATATTTGCTTCGATTTTCTTGCGAAAATCAATACAAACGGGGCATTTTTCGTAACTCGGACGAAAACGAACACACAATACCAGGTAATTGAGCGGAAGAAAAAGCCACATTCGGATATCAGGGCCGATTGGATCGTACGGTTTAACAGTTACAAATCAAAAGATTATCCTGAGAGATTACGAGTGGTTCGTTATCATGACCGAGAAACGAAGAAGATATACGAATTCATGACCAACAACTTTGCACTATCTGCGAAGACTATTGCAGATATTTACAAATCAAGGTGGGACATTGAATTATTTTTCAAGTGGATCAAACAGAATTTGAAGATAAAAACGTTTATTGGCACATCAGAGAATGCAGTGAAAATCCAGATTTGGACAGCGTTGATAGCCTATCTGTTGACAGAATATATTCGGTTCAGATCAAAAACGTCTTTTCCAATACTTAAGACGTTTCGAATATTAAGTGAGAATCTGTTGTTCAATATGGAATTGTCGGAATTGCTAATGAAAAAACCACCACCTTTAATTAATACAGGTAGAGGTGGTGATTTGCAATTAGTTCTGGGATTTTAAAATCTATGGGACAGCAGTGATATTTTATGATATAGTATATAGCGATTTAACAGTAAGAGAGATGGAGAAATGTCTTTATGACCACAAAAGAAAAAATAAAGGACATAGTTGAAAACCAGCCTGATGATGCAACATACGATGAAATAGTCCGTGAACTGGCATTTGCTGGTATGATAGAAAGAGGAATTGAAGATGCTTACGCAGAGCGAACTATCACTAACCAGGAAATGGGACATCGAATCAGGTCATGGCAGAAATAAAATGGACCAGTGAAGCACTATTATAACATTTACCCCATCCCCTGTTAACTGAAAAGAATTGATCGTATAACGAAACGCTAATAGGAACGAACCTCTCCGCGATCTCAGTGCCTCCGTGCCGGTTGCCGAGCTGCTGTGTGAGGCCGTTACGCATAATGCAGTATAAAGTCTTCGTAGTTTTCCCTGGTGATGAGGTTTACAGTACTGTTTGGATAGGCCTCAATGAAGGTTTTAGAAAACCGTGCTTTTTTCTTTGAGTTCCATTTGAATTCGAAGGCGTTCAAGATGCCCCCTTCTTCTTCTATGTAATCTATTTCCTGCTGTATGTGGGTTCTCCAGAAAAAAGTATTTACCCTTTTTCCGGAGTAATGGTTCAGTTTCATCCTTTCTGAAAGCAGAAAATTTTCCCACAGGGCACCGATATCCTGCCGCAGGGAAAGCGGGTTGAAATTCTTGATAATGGCGTTCCTGATACCATTATCAAGAAAGTAAAACTTTTTACCCTTTTTGATCTCGTTCCTGACATTTCTGCTTAACGACGGCAACCTGAATATTACGTATGCTTTCTCAAGCAGGTCTATGTACTTCTCTACAGTTTCCGGGTCAGCTCCCGTTAGTTGTCCCAGTTCATTATAGGATACCTCGTTGCCAATCTGCAGGGCAAGGGCCTGTACGATCTTCGCCAGCAGTGGCGGCCTTTGTATCATACCCAGGGCAAACAGGTCCCTGTAAAGATAACTTTCAGAAAGGAGATGTAAAACCTCTGTCTCCTCTCCGGCTGAATTGATCACGTCCGGATAATATCCGTAGATCATTCTGTGTTCAAGAAGACGTCTTTCGTCCATAAGGCCATGATGATCTGCCATCTCACTGTACGAGACCGGGTATAGAATGTATTCAAACTTTCTCCCGGTTAACGGTTCGTTGGTATTGTTCGCCAGTTGGAATGATGATGACCCGGTGGCCAGTACCTGTACATCGGGGAAATTATCAACCATGAGCTTAAGCGTGGTCCCGATATTTTCAATCTTCTGGGCTTCATCAATTATTACCAGTCTGTTATTACCAATTATCGACTTCAGTCGTGTGGATGTTGTCCCGGAAAGGTAGTCGGCAGCATCAGCCTCATCCCCGTTCATCCATAGAAAGGGGGTATCGGCATTCCCGGCAACATAACGCGCAAGGGTGGTTTTGCCGGTCTGCCTTGGCCCCATCACGCATATCACCTTGCCTTTAAAGAACCTGCCGGTTATTGAGTCTGTTATAGTCCTGTATA
>JAGYNX010000370.1 GCA_018399855.1 Spirochaetota bacterium | reverse complement strand
GCAATCCTATGGATTCGGTCTTACACTTGTAAAAGCTTATGCCAGGCAATACAACGGAAATCTTGACATTTGCTGTGACCCCGGTACAACTGTGAAAGTGACAATGAGTATAGAGGAATGAATTAAATTTCCCCGTGATATTCCTGTATTGACTTCACCTGCAGCTGTCCCTTTTTCTTTGCCTCGATGCCCTTTACCGTGGCCATGGCGGCCGCCATAGTAGTGATATAAGGAATACGGTTTCCTATGGCCGACTTGCGGATGTATGAATCATCATGCTCGCTCTGCCAGCCGTTGGGAGAATTGATGATCACCTGGATGTCCCCGTTTTTAATACGGTCTATGATATTGGGACGTCCCTGGTAGAGCTTCAGAACGGGCTCATTGCTGATGCCGTTCTCGTCAAGAAAACGGGCGGTACCCTCGGTGGCCATGATGGAAAATCCCAGTTTCTGCATGCCCCGTGCAACCTCAAGGGCCTGTGCCCTGTCTTTACGGTTGACGGTTATCAGGGCCATTCCTTCCATTGGCAGCACCTGGTTGGCCGCACGCTGTGACTTGTAGAATGCCAGGCCGAAGTTGTCGGCCAGCCCCAGCACTTCCCCCGTTGAACGCATTTCCGGTCCAAGAACGGGATCAACTTCCGGGAACATGTTGAATGGGAACACCGATTCCTTCACACCGAAATGCTTGATGGGCCGCCGTTTCAGTCCCAGGTCTTCAAGCTTTTCACCCAGCATAACACGGGTGGCCAGCTTCGCCATGGAGATGTTGCACACCTTTGACACCAGCGGAACCGTCCGTGATGCCCTTGGATTTGCTTCAAGCACGTACACATCGTCCCCAGAAATGGCATACTGCATATTCATGAGCCCTACCACGTTCAGTTCGATGGCTATCTTGCGGGTGTATTCCTCTATACGCTGTACGTGTTTTTCAGATATGTTAACCGGCGGTATAACGCATGCTGAATCGCCCGAATGTACCCCCGCAAGCTCAATGTGCTCCATTACGGCGGGTACGAAGGCATCGGTGCCGTCGCAGATGGCGTCAGCCTCGGCCTCTATGGCGTTTTCAAGAAACCTGTCAATGAGGATGGGGCGTTCCGGTGATATCTCTACCGCCGCGTCCATGTACTGCTTCAGCATCTCACGGTGATGCACCACTTCCATGGCCCGTCCGCCCAGAACGTATGACGGCCGCACGATGAGAGGATAGCCGATACGTTCGCCGATCTCCAGCGCCTCTTCAAGTGTGCTGGCCATGTCCGATTCGGGAACCGGTATTCCAAGGCGCACCATGATCTTTCTGAAAAGGTCGCGGTCTTCGGCGATGTCTATTGATTCTGGTGATGTGCCGATTATCTTCACTCCCGCCTTCATGAGGGGGCGGGCGATGTTCAGCGGGGTCTGGCCGCCGTACTGCACGATAACACCGTCGGGTTTTTCCTTGCGGTATATGCTCAACACGTCTTCAACCGTGAGAGGTTCGAAGTAGAGCTTGTTTGAGGTGTCGTAGTCGGTAGACACGGTTTCGGGGTTACAGTTAACCATGATAGACTCATATCCCATATCCCTCAGGGTAAAGGCGGCATGTACGCAGCAATAGTCGAATTCGATTCCCTGGCCGATACGGTTGGGTCCGCCCCCGAGCACCATTATCTTTTTATTGGTGGTCACCGGTACGGTATCTTCGCAATTGTATGATGAATAATAGTAGGCGGCATCTTCAACGCCGCTTACGGGAATGCTGTCCCAGTGTTCTTCCATGCCCAGTGAAAGGCGTTGTTTTCTGATGTCTGTTTCTTTCGTGTCAAGAATTCTTGCAAGGTATTGATCAGAGAACCCGTCCTTTTTCGCCTGCTTCAGAAGCTCATCGGGCAGCACCCTTCCTTTGTGTTCAAGCAGCTGGTTTTCAAGGTCAACAAGCTCTTTCATCTGCTGAATGAACCATGACTTTATGTGGGTTCGCTGGTGCAGCAGTTCAACGGTGGCTCCCTTTCTCAGCGCCTCGTACATGATGAACTGGCGTTCGCTTGTGGGATAGCTGAGCAGCGCCATGAGTTCTTCAAGACTCTTGTCGTTGAAGTTCTTACCGAATCCCAGCCCGAACCTTCCGGTTTCCATTGAGCGTATGGCCTTGAGAAAGGCCTCCTTATAATTCTTCCCGATGCTCATGGCTTCACCAACCGAGCGCATCTGGGTGCCAAGCCTGTCCTCTACCTTCTCGAATTTCTCAAATCCCCATCGTGGAAACTTTACCACCACGTAATCACCGGATGGGGTGTACTTATCAAGGGTGCCCTCACGCCAGTAAGGTATCTCGTCAAGGGTGAGCCCGCATGCCAGCA
>JAGYNX010000037.1 GCA_018399855.1 Spirochaetota bacterium | reverse complement strand
TTGCCGGTCCGGGGGGCGGCACAAAGGAAAAGCCTGTCGGTATGGTTTGTTTCGGACTTGCAACTTCCGAAGGGTTGCGCACATATACTGAAAAATTTACTGATGACAGGTGGCGTAACAGGGAACTGTCTGCCATTTTTGCGATGAATCTTGTTAGAAATTACTGTTCCAGGATTACATGATGCGAAAAATATGTACTATAACATTTATATTAATTTCTTTATTCAGTGTAATCTCAGCTGCAAATTCCAGCTCTTCACAACTGTTCGAACAGGGTATGGAGGCATTTAAATCCGGGAATTATGGATCTTCTGAACTAATATTCCGCAAGGTGGTTGATACCGACGATGAGTACCGGGACAGGGCATGGTTCTACCTTGCCAGGTCCATATTCAATCAAAAAAAATACAAGTCTGCCATATTCGAATTTAACAGGTTTCTGTTGATTTGTTCAACACCTGAATTATGTTCTGAAGCACGCTACTGGATTGCCGAAGCGTATTTTTATATGAATGATTATATAAAGGCTATCGAAGAATTCAGGCGATTTATTGCCAAGGGTATTAACAAAAAACTTATAGTGGCCTCTTATGACAGGATAGGAGAAATATATTACAACCAGGAACGATATGACGAAGCAATAATCGAATGGAAGAAGGCGGTTACCCGCAGCGATGAGAAATCAAGGGACAATAACAGAATTGTAAAAATTGGTGAAGCAATGTTCCAGAATAAAAAATACGAGGAGGCACTGGATCTGCTTGAACCTTTAATGTATTCACTTGGAAATATAAAGACAGCTTCAAGGGCCCGTCTTATCGTGGGTCGATCATACCAGTTGAAGGGAAGCCATGGGAAGGCACTTAGAATATTTCGCTCGATCCCAGATTCACTTTTAAAAGAATCTCCGTTTTATGATGCCCGGTATTACAAGGCATTATCCTACCTGGAAATAAATGAAGTATCAACAGCACGATTCTACCTGGAGTCATTTATATTAATTGGTGAAGATTCACAATGGTATTATAACTCCAAGTATCAACTGGGTAAAATGCTGGTAGGCACAAGGCGTGAAGAAGAAGGAATTGAGTTACTTGAGGAAGTTCGCAGAGAAACAGTGAACATGGAGTTGAAAAGCCAGGCGTCCATGGTATTGAGTAAGCTTTACCTGGATAGCGATCCCGAGAAAGCAATTCCATACCTGGAAGATTCGGTATCTGTTAATGATCCGGAAACACAAAAAAATACAATGTTGTTGCTTGCGAACGTATATCTTGACGTCAACCGTTTGGAGGACGCCGAAAGGATTCTTGAATATCTTTTTTCTCAGCATACGTATGATGAAGATATTGACAGGATACAGTTTCTGCTGGCCAGGGTGTATATGAAGCAGGGAGAAGTGGAAAAAGCACTTGCCGGTTTTGAAAAAATACGCGAACTTAATCCTTTCTCTGAATATTTGAATGAGTCGAATTATTTCCTGGGAAAAGCGTATTATGAGAAGAAGGATTACAAGAAATCAATAGAATTGATGCAATCATATATCAATTTGAAAAAAGCATCATACAAGTACGAAGCATACAGAATTATGGTACAGGCATATTTCAAACAGGGGAATATTAAAAAAGCTGAATCAATTGTACAAGTACTAATGAAATACTATCATGGAAAGGATGACCTGGCAGCTTTTCTCTATGAATTTGCAAATGATCTGCAGCAACATAATGGCGATGTAAACAGGTATGAAGATTTTATATTATCACGTTATCCCAATTCCAGTTATTCAGGTAATATCTTGATCAACAGGGGCGATGAACAGTTTAAAGCCGGCAAGTATGACGCGGCCGCGTATTATTACCGTAAATACCTCGAAGCTCCGAAAAGAGAAAGGGAACAATCAGTATTATTGTATTATATGATCTCCTGCTTTAATGCGAAAAATTATCGTACAGTGGTAAACCGGCTTAATAATGCTGATATCGTGAATGAATCAAGCTACACGGGAAAGCAATTGAAAATTCTTCTGGCAAAGAGTTATTATATGCTGGAAGCATACAAGACCGCCTATACAATATTTATGCAGATCCCTCTCAGCGACTTCAAACCCGCAGATCTCGTGATGGTTGCTGATTCCGCATTAAAGCAGGATGATACCGGTACAGTGGTCAACATTGTTAACGCGGTAAGAAACAATAATGAAATCTATTCCGAAGTATTGTTTCAATTTGCAGCGTACTATAAAAAAATGAAATCATATGAAAGCGCAATGGAGTATTTTGCAAGACTGTTAATTGACGTACCAGGCTCAAGTAAGATACTTGAAACAAGGTTTGAGCTGGCAGACCTGTATATTCAAAAGCAAAAATACTCCGAGGCCATAGAGCTTGTTGAAAACATAGATGAAGAAGAGTATAAAGTCAGAAAACATGCGGTAAAAATTCTTTCATATTTCGGCCTGGATGAAGATGACAAGGCAATGGATATCTTCAATAAACATCAAAACCAGATTTTGAAATCGATGTACGCCGAGCAGGTGCTTCGACAGTGTCTGGAATATTATTATATTCGTGATGATCTGGATAATGTTAAAAAATATGCACGAATGCTTGTGAAATATAGTGGTAATACGTCAATAATAAATTATTACTATGCCAGGCTTTATTTAAAAAGGAATATGTATAAAACCGCTTATTATTTCTATTACAAGGTTGCGCAGGATCAGAGTGAATACTGGGAAGAAAGTACATACTACCTGGGGTTGTTAAGTTTGCATGTGTATAATAATCCATCCCGTGCTTTTGGATATCTTGAAAATGTTGCCAAAAAGAAAAACGCTGAAAATGATTTCGTAATAAAATCGCGGATGTTACTCGCAATACTGCTGAATGAATGGGGTAAGGTTGAAAGATCCAGGGAATTGTTGAATACATTGCAATCAGATAGTATGAACGTATTAACGAGGGTTAAAGCACAGAACCTGTACGATTATTATGGATATAAAAAAGATACGAAATAATAAACGGGGAGAATAAAATGGGTGATCGGTTGAAGATTCTGGTGATTCATGGACCAAATATTAATTTACTGGGCACACGAGAGCCTGGTATTTACGGCAACCTTACACTTGAAGAGGTTGATAATAAAATTAAAACAGCTGCATCTGATTTTGACATTGAAGTATCAATATACCAGTCGAATAATGAAGGGGACATCATTGATGTAATACAGAAGAAAAGGGATTATAACGGACTTGTTATAAATCCTGCAGCATATACACATACTTCCGTTGCCATATATGACGCGATAATTGCGTGTAAAATTCCCGCGGTTGAAGTGCATATCTCAAATATACACGGTCGTGAATCATTTAGAAAAAATTCACTAATTGCTCCCTCATGTGTCGGCCAGATATCCGGTTTTGGATATTACTCGTATATACTTGGATTACAAGCGATAATAGATTATATAAAAAACAGTTAAAGACGGGATGTGTATGAAGCGGCTCAGGCGTTTGAAAAAAAAACTAATTGATAATGAAACCATACCATACCTTATCACTTCAATTCCTAATATCCATTACCTCACCGGATTCGATGGTTCTTACGCGAGTATGGTTATAACCGAAAATTCGTATTACTTCATATCAGATGGCCGTTACCAGGAATATGCCAGGTCTATTCTTCCCCGTAAGGTCACATTCATTTTACAGGATAATGGGTTGATACCCGCGGTGAAGGAGATTTTGGCAAAAGATAATGCAAAAGAGCTATACCTGGAAGAACATTCGATGCCCCTTAGCCAGTATTTCCAGTTTAAAAATTCGTTAAAAAAATTTAAGCTGAGAGGTGGGGGCGATATCGTCAATGAACAGAGAATGATCAAAAATGAAGGTGAGTTAGTATTGCTTAGAAAAGCAGCTTCAATAACAGATGGCTGTTTTTCGCACCTGCTGGGTATAATTAAACCTGGTATTCTTGAGTGGGATATATCAGTTGAGATAGAGCATTATTACCGCACACATGGAGCAAGCAGTACATCCTTCGAATCAATTGTTGCATCCGGTGCCGGTTCTTCACGTCCACATTACAAGACAGGCGACTTGAAAAAACTTGAACCAGGAGACATGGTTCTGATAGATATGGGATGTACATATAAGGGGTACAATTCAGACTTGACAAGAACTGTCTTCCTGCATAACATTACCAGCGAATTCAGGAATATATACAACATTGTACTGCGAGCACAGGAAACCGCAATCAATTCTATACGCCCGGGAATTACCACTGGAAGTCTTGACACAAAGGCAAGGGACGTGATTAAAAATCAAGGCTATGGAGAATTCTTTAGCCATTCCCTTGGACATGGTGTGGGACTCGAAGTTCACGAACTTCCGGCAGTAAAACCGGGAGGAACAATGCGATTAAAAAAAAATATTGTTATTACAGTAGAGCCAGGTATATACATGCCCGGAAAGGGTGGTATTCGTATTGAGGACATGATCTGTACAGGTTCGGATGGCCCCGAAATGATGACAGGTTCATCAAAAGATATTATTATATTGTAAACAAGGAGTGACCAATGATTTCGAGTAATGAATTTAAAAGAGGTACTGTTATAAGGTTAGATGGTAATCTCTATTCAGTGTTGGAATACCAGCATGTAAAACCTGCAAGGGGCGCTGCTTTTGTGAGAACCAAACTGAAGTCTCTTACAAAGGGATCAATCATAGATAAGACATTCAGGGGCGGGGAAAAAGTTGAAGATGTCAGGGTAGAAAAAAGACCGATGCAATACCTTTATGACGAAGGAGAAGGCCTGGTTTTCATGGACAACGAAAATTTTGAGCAGGTTTCAGTTGATCGTGAACTTGCAGGTGACCTGATGAATTACATCAGGGAAGGTGATATAATAGATATCTCAATTCATGAGGGGAATCCAATATCAATCGAGCCTCCAATATTTGTTCAGCTTGAAGTAACTTACGCAGAACCGGGAGTGAAGGGGGATACAGCCACTAATGTTATGAAAAATGTAACAGTAGAAACCGGGTATACTGTTCAGGCACCCCTGTTTATCAACGAAGGTGATGTCCTAAAAATTGATACACGTAACGGTGAGTACGTGGAAAGGGTTAAAAAATAAATGGATTTTTTCCAGACAGTCAAGGGATGGATTAACATGAATCCGGGTAAGGCACTTGGTGCCATGGCCGGTTTTCTGCTGGGTATACTACTGTTTACTTTCGGAATACTGAAAACGCTGGTTATCATCCTCCTGGTTGGCGCTGGTTTTTTTCTGGGTAAGGCCAGGGATGATAATGTTTCAATTGTAGATGAGCTTTCAGGCCTTTTTAAAAAAAACAGGGATAACCAGTAACGTAGTGTGGACTCAGGAGACTATTCACTTGTCAAACAAGCATATTCGGCATATACTGATAGCCGTTACGGTGACGCAATTGTAATACTGGAAAATAGCGCGTTGCGTACTGGTAACAGTTACATGCTTTTTTTATTATCTGTCTGTTATCTTCATGAAGACAAAATAGGCAAAGCTGAAACTATTATTCGGAAATTGAAGCTTTCTGATAATGCCTATACCCCGGTACTATATCTTGAAGCTTTCCTGGTTATGAAATCAGCAGGAGATCGTGAATCTGCCATGTACAGGTATATCGAACTACTGCAAAGGTTTCCTTCAGACAGTGTGCTAAAGAAGTCATTTAAACGTATACAGGCAGCAACAGATTTCCAGGCATTTCAGCGGAAAGCCCGGTTGAGAGATTTTGTACCGGTACCAAAACCCAAACGTATAAGAATATCCAGGAAAAGGGTTTCTGTAAAACACAAAACAAACCGCAAATTTATATACCTTCCACTATTGATCATATTTATAGTGCTGATGATTATTCCAGGTATACTCTATCAACAGGATATTACGAAATATTTAACCGGTATTGTGAAATCAATTGGCATTAGTACAAAAGAACAGCCACAACATGGTATAGATGTTATGGATATGGTCACCCTGGATGGGGCCCATTATGATATTATTGAAAAATATAACAGGGACAAAACCCCTGAATTTTATTATTCCAGTGAAAGTTTAAAACGAGATTTTAAGCGTGCAAAAGAAATGATAAAAGCAGGACATTATAATGATGCTCTTGTCATTTTAAACAGGATAAACGCGAGCAATGTGCATCACAGGGTGAAAGACCGGATAGAATTTCTTAGAAATTTTGTCCTTGATATCGATGACAGACCGGTATCAGGTTATACTTATGACAGGTTAAGTGAAAAACCTCACCTGTACAGGGGGGTAAAAATACAATGGAAGGGTAAAGTAGCTAATCTGAAAAAAAAGAATGATCACATTGTATGTAACCTGTTGATTGATTATAAAAACAGTCACCGGTTCAGCGGAGTTGCAGAATTGTACGCGAAAAAATATCCAGGTGCAATTGAAAATGGTAATATGGTAGAAACAGTAGCAACATTTGTAAATGCCATGGGCGAAGATAACAGGATATATCTTGTGGCTGAAAATATCACAATAATATCGGAGTAATGCGATAATGGTTTCAAAGCACCTTTCAAAGGTCGCAGCATATAAATGCGAACAATATGATACAGAAAAGATAAAAACTGTTTTCCGAAAAGCCTCACAGAAAATAGATTTTGATTTGTCCTCAATGCGTAACATGAGGGTGGCAATAAAGCCGAACCTGCTTCGAGATTCTTCACCAGGAAAAGGAGTAGTGACACATCCGGTGTTTTTCCAGGCGGCAGTGCAACTGGTAAAGGAAAATGGAGGTATTCCCATTCTTGTTGAATCACCTGCGGTTCATTCTCTTGACCGGGTCTTTAAAAAAACCGGTTATGATGAAATTATTCGTGAAGAAAATATTGAGGTGTCGGACACCTCACGTGTGAAGGTGGTATATAATGAGCATGCCAGGCGATTTAAGCGTTTTGAGCTTGCAGCCGATGCTGTTGACGCGGATATGATAGTAAACCTGCCAAAGTTTAAAACCCATGGTATAACCTATATTACCGCGGCGGTGAAGAACCTGTTCGGCACCATACATGGCCTTAATAAATCACAGTGGCATTTGCGTGCCAGCACAAAAGAAGAATTCGCGACAATTCTTCTTGATCTCTATGACGCGTACATACACCACATGGATAAAACAATACTCAATCTCGTTGACGCTATAACAGCCCTCGAGGGAGAAGGGCCTGGTCCCTCTGGATCCCCTAAAAGTATGAATGTAATAGTGGCTGGCCTTGATGCTATAGCAGTTGACTATGTACTCTCTAAACTGGTACAGATTGATGTCAACCTGGTCCATACTGTAAAAATGGGAGACAGCAGGGGCCTTGGACAGGGACGTGAAGAAGCTATATCAATACTTGGTGATCCAGTTGATTTACTGCAAGTTATGGATTTTAAACCAACAAAATCAAGTCTCAGTTCGGATATGATGAGATGGCCATTTACATCCCCGGTAATGAGAAGTCTTTTTGTACAACGGCCGGTACCATCGGAGGAGAAATGTACACTTTGCTACCAGTGCAAATCAATTTGTCCGGCAGGGGCTATATCCAGCGCTGCCGAAGGAGAAAAAATACCGGCATATGATTACAAGAAGTGTATCCGTTGTTATTGCTGTATGGAAATATGTCCCGAGTCGGCAATTGATTTGAAAAATGGTAAATTGCAGTGGATGTTCACCATTGTTTCCACATAAATGATGGAGGTTTAATATGCCTGCGCCCACCTTTTCGAGAAAAATACTGGTTTTTGAAAGCCTGGGTTTTGGCCTAGTAATTATATTTCTATGGCTTGAAGAAATTCTTGATATACCTCATTATATTATGGGTGCGCCTTCAACACCTGTAAACCTCCCCGAATGCCTGCTTGAAACAATCGTAATCATGATTTTATATGGCATAATATTGTATTATACAATTAAGTTTATGGCAAAGATACGCTATCTTGAGGGATTTTTACATGTGTGCTCATTCTGCAAACGGATAGAAGTAGATGGTGAGTGGATAACCCTGGAAAAATTTATGAGTACTTATAGTGACGCCATCCTGTCACATGGTTTATGCCCAGAATGTTTGCAAAAGCATTATCATGTTGAATAAAAATTAAAAAAGGATGCATACGCATCCTTTAAAATTGTTTTATATGTTTTAACGTAGCGGAGGAGGGACTCGAACCCCCCACACCACGGATATGAGCCGTGTGCTCTAACCTACTGAGCTACTCCGCCTTATTAGCGCGGGCAGGATTTGAACCTGCGACCTTTGGGTTATGAGCCCAACGAGCTACCAGCTGCTCCACCGCGCGATCTTGAGACAACCTATTCAGGTTGCTATCCATTGTCAACCTTTTTCCCTCAGTACCCTGTTAAATGGATTGACTTTTTGAAAAAAAATGTAACAATAGCACGTGCTTTTAAAATATAGTAAAAATTACATACTGTCAAAGATTTTACGTACATGATAAATCCATTAAAATATTTTACCAACAGAAAAGTAGGGCTGGTTCTTGGAAGTGGCGGTGCGAAAGGTATATCCCATATCGCCGTGATCGAATACATTGAATCACATGAAATACCTATCCATTTTATAGCCGGTTCAAGCATTGGGGCAGTTGTCGGCGCTTTGTATTCAGCAGGGAAATTAAAGGAGTATAAGGATTTTCTTCTGGACCTTGAGTGGAGCGAGATGATTACTTATTTTGATCCGGTATTTCCCAAATCCGGTTTGATTGAGGGACAAAAGATCATAGAAATGCTGGATAAATTTATACCACGGGATTACCTGATTGAAGATCTGCCAATACCATTAAGTATAGTTGCCACAGATTATTACACCGGTATGCCGGTAGTTTTCAGGTCTGGCAGGGTCCTTGACGCTATTCGTGCAAGTATATCTATACCCGGTGTATTCATTCCTATGCGTTATAAGGACACATTCCTGGTCGATGGTGGTGTAGCAAACCCTCTACCCATAGATATTGTAAAAGAAATGGGGGCTGGAAAGGTGATAGCGGTGAACCTTCATCCCATTATACATTCAGGCAGCAAAAAACTGAGAAATATGGTGGAAAGTAAAATAAAAACAGTAGAAGGTGATTCGAGTCAACTTGAAATGATATCAGAAAAAAATAATATGAAAGGACAAAATATCAAAAAGTCTGGAACTGACAAGAACTGGCTTAACTCGGTACAGAAATGGCTTGGAATTAATGCCAATGAAAAGTCAGGAACGATCAAGATGCCGAATATTTTTGAAGTGATGTACCAGACGGTTGATATCATGGAATATACAAACACTCTTTTCATGATTCGCTATAATCCTCCGGCTGTATTGATAGAACCCAACCTGGTTGATATGCCCACACTGGATTTTACAAGGTCATCTAAAATATTAGCTGAAGGCTATTCCGCGTGCAGCAGAAAACAAAAAGCTTTGGAACGAAAAATTAAATGGTGGGTGTAAGGTATGGATTCGAAAAACCAAACTGTTAAGACAGTGATGCTTGAAGAATTGAAAGAATCCATTGCGGGATGCACAGCATGTAAATTATCAACAACCCGTAAAAATATTGTATTTGGCGAAGGTAACCCTGATGCAAGGGTAATGTTTATTGGCGAGGGGCCCGGTAAAGATGAAGATATTCAGGGTCGCCCTTTTGTTGGAAGAGCGGGAATTTTATTGACAGCAATAATTGAAAAAGGAATGAAGTTGAGAAGAAGCGATGTGTATATCGGGAACGTTGTCAAGTGCCGCCCCACAGTGAACCTGGAGGGTACCCGTGACCGTCCACCCGAAGACGATGAGAAAGAAGCATGTGGTGGTTACCTGAAAAAGCAGATATCAATTATCAGGCCAGAAGTAATAATAACACTGGGGAATCCTGCTACCCGTTTTTTGCTTAATACTAAACAGGGTATTACAAAAATGAGGGGAACCTGGTATACCTATGAAGGGATTCCCGTGATGCCGACATTTCATCCATCATATATATTAAGAAATGGTGGCGACAGCAGTCCGTTAAAAAAACTGGTTTGGGAGGACATTAAAAAAGTTCTTGAATATCTTGAAAAGGGAATACGTGATGCTGAAGACGTTGATAACGAAAATAATGAAACTATAAAATTAACAACAAGGCATAATAACGATACTGTTCAGGGATCACTATTTTGACAAAAAGATTTTTACTTGAAATTTCAAGATACATCAATATAATAGCCAACCAACTCAAGAAATACAATATATTTATAAAATATTGTACACATTATGCAGGTGTTAGCAATAAGCCTCCCGGGTAGCTGGGGAGGTTCTTGTTGTTTTTAATGCATTAACAAAAATAGTTATGAATAATGAATAATTAAATGGAGGTCATATGGCAGGTGTAATAGATGTACGCAGGATTGATGCGAATGATAAAAAAAAGATCAAGGAGTTTATAAAGTTACCCTGGAAAACAAAAATATACGAAAATGATCCAGCCTGGGTCCCACCATTGATTGGAGAACAGAAGAAACTGTTTAATCCTGATAAGGGATATTTTTACGAGATAGGTGAAGTGCAGTATTTTATAGCATACAGGGATGATCAACCAGTGGGCAGAATAACAGCGCATATAAATCACCTGTACGAAGAAAAATACGATAAGGACACAGGGTTTTTCGGCTTTTTTGAATGTATTGAAGACCAGGAAGTTGCAAGTGCTCTTTTCAGTGCCGCGGAGGAGTGGCTGAAAGAAAAGGGAAAAACAAAAATACAGGGACCACAGAGCTTCTCGATTTATGATGCTGTTGGGTTTGAAGTTCAGGGTGAAGATATAATGCCGGTTGTAGGTCTTTTCCATACAGCCACGTTTTTCAGGTCACTGGCCGAAAAATATGGTTTCGAAAAGAAAGTTGACTGGTATTGTTTTCTTGTAAAAAAAATCGACGATTTCAAACCATATCTTAAAGATGTTCGTGAGAACATAATGAAAGACCAGGATGTTACCTACAATTACCTGGACAAGAATGAAATAGCCAACAGGGCTGATGAGATTCATCACATTTTTAATGCAGCATGGGATGGTAACTGGGGTCACCTGGATCTTACCAGGCAGCAGTTCGACATGCTTGTTGAAGAGTTAAAAATGATAGCTGTTCCTGAATTGTGTATTTTTGCTGAAAAAGATGGGAAAACAGTTGGATTCATAGTTTCACTGCCTGATGCCAATCCGGGATTGGCAAAGCTAAACGGTCGCCTGTATCCATGGCGTTTAATTAAGGCTTTTCGAGAGATCAAACGAACAAGAAAAATTAGAACCGTGATTATGGGTGTGCTTCCGGAATACAGGGGGCAAAAGATAGATGACGTGTTTTACCTGTTAACCATTGAAAACGGTATTCGTCTTGGGTACACGCAATCAGATTGTTCACTGATCGTTGAAACAAATCAAAAGATGATTGGTGCGTTAAAGCCCCTTAAGGGAGAAATCTATAAAACCTATAGAATTTATGAAAAAACAATATCATAATTTTCAAGAATTGAACATGTAATATACCAACAAAGCCATCCTGATTATGAAGGATGGCTTTGGTTTGTCCGCAGATATGGATTAACTGGTAAACTATAAAAAACTATTTACATTCTCCACCAGGTAGAACGTAAATTTTCACCAGCTGGCTGTTCGGCATAATACTCACTTCCAAAGATGTACAACCTGGCAAGGGCCGGTCCATAACGGTATACCACTACGGCGATTATAAAACCAGCAATCAGGTC
>JAGYNX010000369.1 GCA_018399855.1 Spirochaetota bacterium | reverse complement strand
ATCAACGAAAAATACGAGAAAGAGTTGAGCCCCGAAACAAGGGCCATCTGCCAGGCATATGCTGATGGACTCAATTATTACGCTTCCCTTCATCCTGACAAGGCCAATAAGCAGCTTTACCCTGCAAGGGGGAAGGACGTTGCCGCCGGGTTCGTACACAAGGTTCCCCTGTTCTTCAACATGGACAAGACGTTAAAACTAATTTTTGATTCTAAAAGACCCCTGGAATCAGAAACAATGATTGAAAAACCTGAAATCGCGGATAACAGCTCAAAATTTGCAATCACCGGATCAAATACTTTCAGCGTGGCTCCCCGCAGAACCAACGATGGCAGCACATACCTTGCCGTCAATTCTCATCAACCATGGGAGGGACCTGTCAGTTGGTACGAGGCCCACCTGCACAGTGATGAGGGATGGGATGCGGTGGGTGGTCTTTTTCCTGGAACTCCCATTGTTCTGCATGGACATAACAGGCATCTTGGATGGGCACATACCGTGAACAAGCCAGACCTTGTTGACATATATGAACTTGAAATTAATCCGGAGAATTCTGAACAATATAAATTTGATGGTGAATGGAAAAACCTGGAAGTGAGGGAAGTTACCCTGCGAGTGAAAATGCTTGGACTATTTGTGATACCCGTAAAAAAGAAAGTTTACAGGTCGATACATGGACCAGTCATCATAAGACCTCATGGTACATACGCATTGCGATACGCAGCCATGGGCAGAATTAGACAGGTTGAGCAGTGGTATCGTATGAACCGTGCCCGAAAAATGAAAGAATGGCTTAACGCCATGAAGATACAATCCATACCATGTTTTAACTGCGGTTACGCTGACGGGAAAGGCAACATACTGTATCTATACAATGCGCTGATACCGAAAAGAAATGAAAAATATGACTGGTCAAAGCCCCTTCCGGGTAATACTTCCCAAGCATTGTGGAATGAGTATGTACCATTTAACAGCTTGCCAATGGTAATAAATCCAGGTTCCGGTTTTGTTATAAACTGTAACAGCACTCCCTTTAAAGCAACGAGTGGTAATGGTAATCCGAACCCTGCCCGGTTCAGTAAAACAATGGGAATTGAGACCAGGCTGACAAACCGGGCTATGCGAATACTCGACCTTCTTGGAGCTGATACTGCGATCACATGGTCAGAGTTCAAGCGTTATAAATATGATATGCGGTATGACACTAATTCCAAGATGGGTGTTCTTGTTAATCGTTTACTTCACGTTAATATTGCAGGTAATACGAAACTGTCCGATGCCATTGGGGTATTACAACAATGGGACTTCAATACCAATCCTGAAAACCTTCACGCCGCGTTGCCGGTTATGGCACTTGAACCCCTGATGAAATATGATACTGATGATATCCCTGATACACTGCTTATTGACAGGATTATCAATACCGCGGAAACACTTAATTCCCACTTTAATGCTATTACAGTACCCTGGGGAAATGTTCACCGGTTAATAAGAGGTAAAGTTAACCTTGCTGTAGGGGGAGGGCCTGATACATTGCACGAGGTTGTGTCAGAACCTTATGGGAAGGCACTTCTCAGGGGCCGTAAAGGTGATTCGTATATTCTCCTTGCCAGGTGGGATTCTTCAGGTAAGGTGAAATCAGAAAGCATTCACCAGTTTGGTAGTGCCACGAAGGACAGTTCATCACCGCATTACGCCGACCAGTCACCGCTTTTTGTGAAACGGCAATTAAAACAGGTCTGGCTCGATGAAAAGGATATCAGGGCCAACCTGGAAGAGGCATACAGACCTGGTGAGGAATTGAAAGACAGGTAGATGTGAAAAGGCTAAGCTGATACGTACCATGAAGAACAACCATAAGAGGAAATAAAATCTTTAGCATGGAAATATTGTTCCCGGTAAAGTATTCAAGACATTAATCCAGGGGGCGATCAAAACTCTTCTCAAGAGCATCGTTCTCAATGAGCCACCCGTCCCAGAGCTTTTCGTTCACGTATGGGACAAGTCCCTGTATCTGCTGAATTTCAAGTGTTTCCGGCTGGGCAAGTTTTTCCAGCAGGAGTGCATCCAATGATCCGGTTTTGCCGAATTCCAGCCCATTTTCATACATAAGGTTGAAACTTTTTTCAACAAGGAATCCCGGTTGAATATGAAGTCCTTCACCGCCGCCTTTCATTATTGAACCGATGTAGTTGCAACCCAGTTTTCTTGTATATTTCTCAAGATATCTTTCAACAAAACGAAGATGATGAGTTTCCGGAAATCCGCATTGTGACATGAACCCCAGTGCAGGCAATGTGTCTGCATGTGCAACCGGGGCAAGTGCTTCCATGAATTCCTTTGTGCTTCCCGGCATCGCGTCAACGTATAATGGA
>JAGYNX010000368.1 GCA_018399855.1 Spirochaetota bacterium | reverse complement strand
CGACGCCGTGCTGAGCGACGCCGAAGCATAAACGCAGATAAACGCGGATTATCATTACTAATTATTATTACCAACATCTGCGTTTATCTGCGGTTAAAAAAAGTATGTAATTTGCAGTTTCATAGATTTTTCTTATAAAGAACGGTTTTTCATTTTCAAGAACCCGGAAAGAGTGAAATTTCACAAAAAAGCCATACAACACAATCGCATTAATGTCGTTTTCTGCTTGACAATCTTTTGTATGTAATTAGACTGACATGTCAGTATACTAATTAATGACGAGGTAATGATTATGGCAACAATACCAGCTATTTCACCAGACACATCGGTACAGGAACTTCTTTCAGAGGTTATGCCGAAATTCGCGCAGGAGCAGCTTACGTCAAACCCGAAGGCATCAGAGCTTGCCGGCAGCACCATCACCATGGTGGTTGAGGCGGGAGACAGCGTGTACAACTATACCGTCACCGACGGGAAGGACATTCACATGGCAGAAGGAAACAACGACGGTGCCATGCTGAAGCTGAAGGTATCCGAAGATGACATGAAAAAGATGATACAGTCGGGAAACCTTGACATGATCCTGGGCATTCAGAACGACCTGAACAAGGCAAAGCTGAACGCGCTTTCCAACCTGAGGGGAGCATTTACTGCCGAGATCGCACTTGACGACGGAGAGGTCATCAAGCTGAACGCGGTGCTCAACGGGACAGAGCAGCCACACTCGGTGTTCAAAATGAACGCGAAGGACACCTCGGCCCTCATGCGAAAAGAGGCCAGCCCGGTAAACCTTTTCATGAGCGGTGCCATGAAGATAGATGGTGACATGGCTTTCGCCATGGCAACACAGCCGCTGTTTACGTAGTACATTCCCGTTCTGCCAATCCTGCGAACGGGATATTTTGCACACGGGAATAGACTGATATGTCAGTACTTCCCGTGTGTATTCAAAAAAAACGTGAGAAGGAGAACATATGCTGGCGGAAAAACTACCCTGGCTTGACGAATATACCCTGCTGGGTATTCCTCATACCTTTGAGCCCTATCCCGACGAACCGGTTTACGAGATCCTTTACAGGGCGGCAAAAAAGTTCAAAAAAAACGGCCTTATACAATTCAATTACAAGATGACATATCCCCGGGTGCTTGACGCGGTTGAACGGCTTGCCACCGCGCTGTTGCACATGGGACTGAAAAAGGGAGACAGGGTAGCTACCCTGCTGCCAACGTCTATACAGTTCGTTATCGCCGATTACGCCATATCCCGGGCGGGGCTGGTGCACATACCATGCAGTGACCTGGAACCCGTCCCCACCCTTGAGCACAAGTTCAAAGAAGGGAAGCCCCTTGCCATGATAAGCCTGGCAGCGCATGCCGGCATGTGCACAAGCCTGATGAAAAACACCTCGCTGCAGCACCTGGTGCTTACCAAGCTTGATGACTACCTTGACCCCATGATCGACCTGCAGGACTACGAGGACGTGAGTACCCCGCGGGGGGCACGCTGGATGTCTGAGCTTATCAGTGACACAGAGGTCGACCTTCCTGGCAGAGACGAGATGAACATCGACGTGGACAATGATATAGAGACCCTGCTTTTCACGGGGGGCACAACCGGCCTTCCCAAGGGGTGCATGCTCACCCACAGGAATATATACGCGAACTCCATCCAGAGCCTGTATACAACTGGACATTCGGCCCATGTCATGAAGGGGGCCATCGCCGTCTTGATGGCCCTCCCGTTTTTTCACTCTTACGGGCATGTCATAATGCACACCATGACCCTCTTCGGGGTTGACCAGCTGTTGGTGCCGCAGCCCAGAAATACCGGTGCCATGATCAAAATGATCAAAGAGCGCAAACCGGTAATGCAGATCGGGGTGCCTGCCCAGTTCATGAAGCTGGCAGGGGATGAGCTGAAGGATATCAACATGATCGGTATATCAGGCTCTGCCCCGCTGTCACCCAGAACCCAGAGCGATTTTGAGAACAAAACCGGCGGCGGCATCATGGAAGGGTACGGCCTCTCTGAGATGTCCCCCTGCACACACCTGAACACCTCCATGCTGCTGCGTCTTTTCGGCGGGGAGCGGGGACTGCGCAGCATCAATTTCTTTCTCAGGCTGCCCGGCGTCACTCCCATGGTGAACGGTTTTCTGCGTCTGCAGGGCACCCGCATGACGGGGGCCACAACCCTGAAACTCTTTGCCCTGCTGAACCGCATGTCCCGTAAAAAGGCGAACCGCAGTTCACGGGAGAAGAAGGGCACCACCGGAATCCCTTACCCCGATACCGTCATAAAGATCATCGATGTAGACACCGGCCAGAAACTTACATGGGCTGATATGCTTGGGGGGAGGACGGGGGAACTGTGCC
>JAGYNX010000367.1 GCA_018399855.1 Spirochaetota bacterium | reverse complement strand
TTGATTCATCATATCAATCACGTCCCCCGCCATATTTTTTGAAAGGTTGTGTTTTACCCGCAGTGCGTGTGAGGGAAATGCCCTGACAAGGATACACAGCTGGTAGGTTGATAACAGATTTTTTGTGTGCAGATGAAACAGCAGCTGCTGCAGTTCCCTGTCACTGAACATCTGCAGCAACAGTCTAAGTGAGGGAAACATATTCGCGCTGTTTCTGAAGAACGCCTTCATTGATTCTTCCATGGAATATCCCGCTCTGGCTGTTTTCTGCGATGATATCAACCTGGTAAAACGATGGGGGACGTACATGGTAAGAGTGCCCATTTCTTTTTCATGGATGAAAGACAGGGATAGTCGGGAGTAGTGCTCATCTTCCACGGTTTCTGAACGTTTATCATCTGCATGGTGATGAGACAGCGTTGATGTAAATTCCCGTTTTCTGAGAAGGCTTATGATCACTTCACGCTGGTAGTGGGAGTCTTCAAGGTAGTGTACAATATGCGGCCATATGGTTTCGGATATATTTTCGGGATACAATAGAATCTGCAGCGTGCCAGCCTGGGAGGAATACAGCAGGCGGGTGTGGGGGGTGACGGGTGGAGTGTCCGCGCGGGTTTCCAGTGGTGAAACCGCGCAGTGAAGACCATTATGCAGTTGATGGAGGAATCCGTCGATTCCCGGAAAAACTACCTGCTTGATAATATGTGATCCCGGGTTTATCCACATGGTGACATGTTCTTTTCGTGATGAGAATATACATGCGTGTTACGGGAGAAGGGAAGGCAACTCAAAACTCGATGTACACCAGGGCGATATCGTCGGTACGGTTGTCGAGGGTGGAAAAGGATTCAAGGTGTTCCAGCAGGCTGTCACAGAACTGGTCGCCATGAATATGACCATTCTCCCGGACATATCGGGCAAGACGGGTTTCACCGTACTCTTCTTTTTGATCATTCTTATGTTCTGTTATGCCGTCGGTATACAGCAGCAGGCGATCGCCCTTTTCTACCTTGATTGATTTTTCCTCGTAATAGGTATCGTCCTTGATGCCGATGAAAAGACCGTTGGTATCAAGTGCCATAACCTTGCCCGTTTTTCTTCGATAGAACATCGGTCGTGTATGACCCGCGTTGGTAAAACGCAGTATTTTTGATTCTGTATCATATATGATATAGAAGGCGGTTATGTATTGCATATCAAGCAAAAGTCCCCGCATCTCTTCGTTCACCTTCGACATCAACTGGCTTGTAGTATCATAGTCGGGCGCGTATATGCTGAACAACATCTTTGACATGGTCATTACCAGTGCCGCGGGAATACCGTGGCCGGTTACATCAGCTATAACAATTCCTGTTCTGTGTTCGTCAATAAGGTAACAATCGAAGAGGTCACCGCCAATGTCCGCGATTGGAAGGTACCTGCCCTTGACAGAGGGGTAGGTTACGAACTCGAAGTTTTCGGGTATTATGTATTGCTGCAGTTTCTTGGCATATTCCAGTTCTTTTTTTATGATCAGGTTTTTTTCGTATAACTCATCGTGGGTATTTTTAAGGCGAAGCAGTGACATGACACGAGCAACAAGTTCTTTCTCGTTGAGGGGTTTCAACAGAAAATCATCTGCCCCGATACTCAGTCCTTTTATCTTGGAATTGAGATCATCTGATCCTGTCATAAGGATAACCGGCACAAAGTCATCGCCGGCGTGGTGGGGGAAGCGTTCAAGAAACCCGAACCCGTCAAGGTTGGGCATGATTATATCAACCAGGATAAGATCAAACGTATGGGTGCCCAGCAGTTCAAGGCCTTCCATACCGTCGGATGCCTCGGTTATGTGCATGCCAAGATCGGATAATGTTTTTTTGACAATAGCACGGCTGAGCTTGCTGTCATCTATGACCAGTATATTCCAGCTGTGACCGGTGAGTTGCTCGTTATCGGTAACCATGATCATACGTTTTCATGAATATACAAATTAGTCAATTATTCTTTTTTCTTCAAAGCGTTAATGTTCACCACAGAGGTACAGAGGTACAGAGAAAATATGTGAAAGGATTACCGCAAAGGCGCAGAGAGTGAGAAGGGCGCAGAGAGTTTTTCAATAAATTTTGGCCAGGTTGAGTATTGTAGCAGGGGGTGGTTAAATGGTTTTTATAAGAGATGGTTTTTCAGGCTGAGAATAAATTTTATACTATCATCAGAAAAACCCTATCCTTAAAAATACCAAATTGGAAAGGGGTGTAATAATAAATGACACTAAATACACTATACTTTCCAACAAAACTCTTAGCGAACTTTGCGCCCTTAGCGCCTTAGCGGTAATCCTTGTACAAAACACCTCTGTACCTCTGTACCTCTGTGGTGAACTAATTTTACCGCG
>JAGYNX010000366.1 GCA_018399855.1 Spirochaetota bacterium | reverse complement strand
CTTTTCCTGCGATACCCCCCGTATAAGAAATACAGGTTTGGCCTGCTGAAAAAGTATTTCAGGATATAACAGCATACGGAATAAAAAATGGAACCGCCCGCTACGCTCGATACACGCAGATAGTTAGTGAATAGTGAATAGTGAATAGTGAATAGTGAATAGTGAATAGTGCATATAACTTAATACTTTTCATCATACACAATTGATCTCACGCAGAGGCGCGGAGGAAGGGCACTAACTCTCTGCGTTCCCCGCGCCTCTGCGTGATACTTCTTTAACAGTTTTTCATTCCCAGGGATCAGGAAAGAGAGCAAAAAAAATTATCGTGTAATCTGTGTACCCGCATCGATATATTTAATATGAACATGAACTGAGCTATAATAAAAATATCATGAATTTTGCATATTTGATATTAAAGGCAGGCGTGTACTATTTTTCGGGTAAGGGTTGATTGGTATATAATGACTGATAGAGTATTGATAAGTTCTGATTCAATCGAAGCATATGTTGAACACCGCAATGATTTTCTTGTGGTGACTGACAACAAGCTTACTATTCTTCATGCTAACCGCTGGTTTTGTCAGCTGGTTCAAATGGATAATGATTACCTGCGTGGACAGCATGTATCAGCAGTATTGCCTGCTTCGTGGTGTGAACGTTTCAGCGAGGCGGTGGGTATACTCAAAAATAGTTCCCATGTACACCTTGATGACCTTCGTGATTCCACTGGCAAACTGATAATTCAAACCAGTGCTGATATATTCAGAAATGAGAAATCCAAAAATGATTCATTGCTGATAATTATTCAAAATCACCGCACAACGCGAACCTACCTTGATGTGCTGCAGATATTGCAGAATCCATCCCGCTCATTTAATGAAAAAAAGGAATACCGTGATGCCCTGAATTTTATAATCGAGACGGCAATAAAGATTTCTGGCATGGATGCAGGCGGCCTGTACGTGTATGATAGCGAAACTGATTCTTACCGTCTCCTGTATACGTACGGTCTTTCTGATACATTTGTAAAAAAAGCCGAAATCTTTTCCTCTGATACACCCAATTACAATTTTCTCCAGACAGGAGATCCGGCAGTACTTAAGTACGATGATATGAATCTCCCTGCTGATGATTTCAGAATGGAAGAAGGGCTCACTGCTACAGTATCAATACCCATCAGGGTACGCGGGATAATCACGGGAGCATTAAATATTGCCTCCCATGAAAAAAAAGATGTATCAGATGCTGATGTAATTTCCCTGAAAGCCATGGGTGAGCATATCGCTGCCCTGCTTGACCGCATGCGGGTGGAATATGAGCGTCGGGCAACGGAAATCAGGTATAAAGACCTGGTTGAGAACCTGCAGGAAGCAATATACACCATTACGGCAGAAGGGGTGCTCACGTATGTGAGCCCCGTTATCAGCACTATTATCGGGTATACCGCCGAAGAGATAACAGGGCATCATTTCTCAGAGTTTATTTATAACGATGATATCATAAAGGTGCATGAGAGTTTCGTGCGAACGCTGAATGGGGTTTATGAACCGACGGAGTACCGCCTGGTAACAAAAAAAGGGGATTATCGGTACGTACGAACCCTCACCCGGGTTGTATCCGGAAGCAGCAGCATGGAACTTACGGGTATTCTTACCGATATTCATGACCGCAAAATGACCGAGCTTGCCCTGCTTGAAAGCGAAGAGAAATTCAGGGCGGTTGCGGAGACCACCACGGCTGCCATATTTTTGATACAGGACAAGGAATTCAAGTATGTAAACCCGGCATTCGTCGAAGTAACCGGGTATACTTTTGATGATGTTAAAACAGAAGATTTCTGGTTTGTGGTTCATCCTGATCACAGGGAATTAACCCGTCAAAGGGGACAGGCCAGGCAGAGGGGAGAAAATGTACCCTCGCGGTATGAGTTCAAGATTAATCATAAAAGTGGTGAAGTGCGATGGGTTGATTTTTCGGCTACGCAGATACTTTTTAACAATAAACCTGGCATGCTGGGATCGGCTTTTGATATAACGGAAAGAAAAGAGTACGAGAAACAGTTGTTGATCTCAGAAGAGAAATTTTACAAGGCCTTTAACAGCAACCCTGCTGCCATGGCAATGAACAGGTTTTCCGATGGCCGTTACATAGATTTTAACGAAGCTGCTGAGAAACTTTCCGGCTACACAAAAGAGGAAGCACTGGGAAACACAATATTTGATCTCAACATATTCGCTGATGAACAGGAATACAGGAAGTTTGTAGATATGCTTATGCAGCATGGGAAATGCAGGGACCTGGAATACCGCATTCGGAAAAAAGACGGATCAATTCGTAATGGGTTGGTCTCAGCGGAAATATTCATGTGGGGGAGTGAGAAAAC
>JAGYNX010000365.1 GCA_018399855.1 Spirochaetota bacterium | reverse complement strand
GCAGCAGGTGTGGTGCCGTGATATCTGGTGTTCGGACAACGGTCGCGACTGGGAATACGTGGGGCAGGGCCCCTGGGACCATCGTGCCGATTCGTCGGTGGTGGTGCATAACGGCCGGCTCTACGTGATCGGTGGTCACTTTGGCCCGCGTTCGTATTACGCTGACGCGTGGAGCACCGCGGATGGTGTGAACTGGCGACAGGAGTGTGACAGCCTGCCGGTGCCGCAGGGGAGCGGCCTTGCGGGGGCGGCCGCAGTATCATCTAACGGCAAGATATGGCTCATCGGCGGGGAGAGCTACGGCGGCAACGAGGGAAGCTACTATTACCCACGGTACGTGTACTACCAGCACAACACGGTGATGACATCGCCTGACGGCAGCAGCTGGCAGGTAGCGCAATACCCGTCCTCACCCTTCCCCGGACGCGGGGCCCACAGGGCGGTGGCCGTTGACGGCACCATATGGCTGAGCGGCGGTGCCGGCGAGGAAGCCGGCGACAACGCCCGGGAGTACAGGGGATACTTCTTTGACCTGTACAAGCTGGACACCGCTACCGGCAGCAGCAGTTCATGGGTACGGATGGATACCATGGGTGACAACGACTTTCCCGGCCGATGCTATCACAGCTTCGTGCATTACGACGGGAAATTCTGGATGCTGCTGGGTTATGGTATGAAGTCATGGATAGAAGGCCCCGACGAGTACGGGGAGTTTTACCGCTACTACGACAAGGACATGTTCACCGACGTGTGGAACTCTGCCGACGGGGTAGAGTGGGAGAGGGTGTATGGGGAATGAGAGACTGGATCTACTCGCCTTCGCCCCTTAGCTTATCCAGCAGTTCCAGGGCTTCTGTTTCGAACCTTGAAAAGGCGAACCATTTCTTTCCCAGGTCCTTTAGAGAAGCTCCTATGTGGTAGACAATGCTTTCATCAATTATTATAAACCGGTCATGGCTTTTGTTGAGTGTTTTTATTTTCAGGGTTGGATACTGTTCATTAAACCGTTCAGCATCAAGGGTCAATTGCTTTGAGATTTTCCTGGTGAATATTGTGACAGTAGCATTTTTCTTCTTCTTTGCAAGTTGTGTCAGTACCGTATCATCAATGTAGTTATCAATCAAGATGATGGATTTCTTCGCATCCTTAATGATATCAGATACAAATTTGTGGGCATCGTATACATGACCGTCAAAGAAGATGCCCTTCTGTGGTGTGATCTCCCGTTCTTCTATGGCTTTGAATACTGTATCAAAACGGTTATCTGTTTTTATTTCATATTCTATCTGCCGCTTTTCAATACTGTCCAGGCGTGAAAACAGCATGCCGTTTTCGGTAAGAAATCTCCTCATTGCCACAAAAGCATTCATTATCTGAATGCTGGTTTTTACCGCTGTATCACTTCGAAGGACAGCGGAAAGCATGGCAACTCCCTGTTCGGTGAAGACATAGGGCATGTACTTGCGGTGTTTACCCCGTCCGTTTTCTAAGGTCGCATTTCGCGACCTTAAAGAATCGATTTCATGTGCAGATACAGATAGTGATTGTAACCTTTCCATCTCATCTTTATTTAATTGAAACATGAATTCAGAAGGAAAGCGTTCAATATTTCTTTTAACCTGTTCATTAAGGCGTTTTGTTTCAACACCATATAGTATCGCAAGGTCTTCATCCAGCATCACCTGGCATTCGCGGATGGTATATATTTTGCTTGTTATTTCGTTTATGATTATTAGTTCTTTGTTTTTCATGACTGAATAAATCCTGTTTATTCTTTCAGTTCTTCACTTTGGTTTTGCGGTTCCCGTCCGGCAGCTGCATCACAGGAAAAATTCATATGTTTCCTCAGCACTTTTTTATCCATAGTAATCCATATCAGGGCGCTGCACCGGGTACATTCGAATTGGTATAGTTTGAGTGTACCTGTAGGGTACTTACATCTTCTGTATAATCATGTCAACTACCATTATCATTGTTTTATCCCGGTTACCACCATCACACTGTCTCCGCGGTCATTACCGTTGAACAAAATAAAACCGGTATTTGCCAGTGGCAGGTCGTCTAACAGTATACCACCCCTTCAATGTAAGGAGGTTCCATGAAAATACGAAAGAAATACATAATTTACTCGGTGTTTCTAACGTATTATGCCGTTGTCTACATACTGGTATCGTCCGGCATGCTGTCTGACAGTGGCCGGGTAACGCTTTTACAGCTTACCATTATAATAGTTGCATTTACCCTCCATATTAATATTCTCATGATTGGAGATATAGTGTACGTGCTTTTCACCCCGCTGCGCTTACTCTACCGGGTTGCGCGTACACTGTACATGAAGTTACCGGAAATATTGCGGGTTGTTTTGGAAAAGTCCGTGGTTGTGG
>JAGYNX010000364.1 GCA_018399855.1 Spirochaetota bacterium | reverse complement strand
TTTCGTAACAGATTATTTATATCAATTGCTACTTGCGACATATCACCAACAGAGAATATGGCAATATCATTACCCGTGATTAAAGTGTTAATAGAAGGATAACTGAATTTATTGAATTGGTTAAATCGAATTTCAGTTGAAGATGCTTCACCCCTGGGATACCGAATCGCAATTGGTCCTTTGTCATATGATGCTGCGAAATATAACATATCACGGAGTTCTATACCATTAGTTGGAGCAAGTAATACAAAATTGGGAATACTTCGTATCAGGCTTATGTCAAGAAGGCCATGATGTGTTTCTCCATCATCGCCAACAATACCGGCCCTGTCTATAAGCAATTTTACAGGCAAATTCATTATACCAACATCATGAACAAGCTGATCATAGGCACGCTGTAAAAATGTCGAGTAAATTGATACAAATGGTTTGAATCCATTTTTCGCAATTGATGCTGCCATCGTTATCGCATGTTGCTCACATATACCTACATCAAAAAACCGTTCAGGAGCTATTTTCTGAAATTCATGCAGGCCGGTACCAAGTTTCATGGCTGCCGTAATACCAATAAGTTTTTTATCTTTCCTGGCCATTGTAGCCAGGGTTTTCCCTGTTATACTTGAGAAGTTAAGATTATTACTCTTTGATAGCTGCTTACCTGTTTTGATGTTAAATGGCCCCGTACCATGAAAAAGGGCTGGTTTTTTTTCTGCCGGTTCGTATCCTTTTCCCTTCTTCGTGTACACATGAATTATTTTTGGACCGACGTTGATCTGGCTTATCCGCTGCATCATTTCAACAAGCATGTATATATTATGACCGTCAACAGGGCCAAAATACCTTATACCCAAATCCTCGAAAAAACTTCCAGGTAAAAATATTCCTTTTATTCGAGCCTCTATCTTATCAAAAAGATTAAAAATCTTTATACCATAACGAGGAATTTTACTTATAAAATCATATGATTTCTTACGAAGCTTGTTGTACATGCTTCCTGTTATTATCCTGAGAAGATACTCAGAAAGAGCACCAACGTTTTTATCAATTGAATGTTCATTATCATTAAGAATAATTATTACATCTTTTTTAAGATGTCCAATCTGGTTTAATGCCTCAAAGGCCATACCGGCAGTGAGTGATCCGTCTCCGATAACCGCAATGACCTTGTTATTATTCTTATACAAATCCCTGGAAATTGCATCACCAAGTGCAAGTGATAGTGAAGTACTGCTGTGTCCGGTGTTATAGCAGTCATGGGGTGATTCAGAAATTTTTGGAAAACCACTGATACCTTCAAAAGTACGCAATGTCTTAAAAGTATCTTTTCTTCCGGTTAGAAGCTTGTGCGCGTAGCTTTGATGTCCAACATCCCAGATTATTTTATCTACAGGAGAATTGAATATATAATGTAATGACAGGGTCAGCTCTACTGTGCCAAGTGAAGAAGACAGATGGCCACCATTTTTTGAAACAACGTCAATTATTTCTTTTCTGATGTCAGAAGCAAGAATTTTCAGTTGATTAAGTTTAAGTGTTTTGAGGTCTTTAACATCATGTATGTCTTCGAGAAGTGACACAAATATATTCCACTGTTATTAAAATTTACACGAATAAATATATTTAATATTATAGTTGTTTTGTCAAGAATAACTTAATTCATTTTATAACAAGTCGTTCGATTCCTAAAGTTTTTCCTTCAGGTGAAAAGGTTAAAATCACCCCATTAATTCGATTATCTCCAGTAGCGACTTCAAAACGTATTCTTGTCTGATTAAGGAAATTATCAATGGATTTCTCTTTGTTCATGCCTATTACAGAGTTAAATGAACCTGTCATGCCAATATCGGATATATACGCTGTACCACCGGGTAAAATTTCATTATCAGCAGTTTGAACGTGTGTATGAGTTCCGCACACTGCAGAAGCTCTTCCATCAAGATACCATCCGAAGGCCTTTTTTTCTGATGTAGCTTCGGCGTGAAAATCAACAATTATGATATTATTTTTATCATTAAGATTAACATAAAGTTGGTCAAATTTCCTGAATGGACAATCTATTGGCTGCATTTCAACTCGACCCTGAAGGTTCATAACAGAAATGTTTGGTGACAAATCATTAAAAGTATATATACCAGAACCAGGTGCACTTTCAGGATAGTTAGCTGGTCGAAGGAGCCGTGGTTCTTTTTCCAGCATATCGGTTATTGATTTATTATTCCATATATGATTGCCAGTTGTAATAACATCAATGCCACAATCGAATAATTCTGATGCAATATCCGGTGTAATCGAAAGACCACCAGCAGAATTTTCACCATTAGCAATAACTGTATTAATTTTATAGGATTGGGAAATATCAGTAAGTTTATTTTTAATTATTTTTCTTCCAGGTTTACCAACGAT
>JAGYNX010000363.1 GCA_018399855.1 Spirochaetota bacterium | reverse complement strand
ACCGTAATAGGTGAGAAAGGAGATGCATTTTTGAGGGTCGATCCTGCAGTTTCCCTGCAGTGCCCTGGTGGGGCATGCTGACACACACGCGTTGCGGCACCAGTCGGGACAGCCCAGGCGAACCGTTGGCTGATCCGGTTCAAATTCATGATCAATGACGATGGCAACCGGCAGCACCCAGGAACTCTGCATTGTTTGTCAACACCAATAATTCAAAAAAAAATGTAACACCAAACCAGCCATTGACCCACAGGGGGTATGTGACATGCAATGTACATGTCACAAATTACAAGGAGGATATTTTTATGTTACACAAAAGCATTACATTAGTCGCTGCCGTATCACTTTTCGCAATGGTTCTGTTTACAGGAAACTCGCTGTTTTCCCAAAACCAACCGCAGAACCCCCACGCGGGACAACAACAGGCCCCGCAGGTTGAGCTTGATGATAAGACTGTAAACAAGTTCGTTGCCGCAACCCGTGAAATAGGTAAGATCAGGTCACAGTATTCACAGAAGATGCAGGGCGCTAAGGACAAGGGTGAGCAACAAAAGCTGCAGCGCGAAGCACAGGGTGAGATGATTAAAGCGCTGAAAGATGAAGGTCTTGATCCGCAAACCTACAACAGCATAGTGCAGTCCATCAAGCAGGACCCTGATTTGCAGAAAGAGGTTCATGAAAAGATTGAGGGGAAATAGCTACACTTTTTTATCGGTGTAGACCTTTACGAGGAAGGTACTCACATGAGAAAGTACTATACCATCATACTTTTGATTGCAGCTTTCATGCTTACAGGCGGCTGCGGGCGTGGAGATTCTGATAAGATTGATGAATTTCCCACGCCACAAACCCGGCAGGAATTTCAGCATTTGCTGGGTAAACTGGGGATCAAACTGTACAGGGGAAGTGAAATCCAGGGTTTTAATGCCGGGGTTATCAGCTCTCTGTACACTGTTGTCCCCGGGGATTCCGGAACACCAGAGGAGATAGCCTCTTATTACAAGAAAGAACTGGATAAGACATTATCTCCCGTTGATAACTGGAGAAAGAAGGTTGATACCCCTCTTTACGTTCTATACATGAACGATAAAACCAGGCATCAATTCGCCATAAGTGTCAGCAATACTCCTGCCAGGGGGGGGTACTCCACGATACTGAAAATTGACAAGAACCCCGTGGAGGAGGAACCTGCAGGCGAAGTTCCGGCTTATGAAGAAGACGATGTTGAAAAACCATATTAATTTTTCAGGAGGAGTTTCATGAAAAAGATAACCGTTATTCTCATGTCCATCGCGATGGCGATGGCAGTAATTGCATGTGGTTCACAGGAATCAGACTCAGAGAATATTTTGGAGCGAAAGGCACAGGAACAACAACCCATGCAGGAAGCGCCCCCCATGTATGAACAGCAAAAAGATAAAGATCAGCCGGGAGCACCTGCTGATCACAAATAATGCTGTTCATGCTTTTTTATAACCGGGGCTGGACAACAGCCCCGGTTTTTGTTATAAAGAAGAAAATATTTTTTTACCAGGAGGTACTACATGAAAAAAGCAGCCATACTGTTTTTTGTTTCTGTTATCGCCATGGCCCTTGTTGCCTGTGGTTCACAGGAATCATCTTCAGAAAAAACAGTAGAACCAAAGACAGAAGAGGAATTCCAGGCAGCCATGAAAGACTTTGGCATCTCCATGTACGAGGGATCAGAAATTACCGGCATCAAGACTGGTTCTAACAGTGAACTCTACACCTTTGTTCCCGCTGACAAGGGAGACTCCAGGGCTGTTATCAGCCATTACACCAAAGAACTCGAGAAGGCTTTTTCCGGAAAGGATAAGTGGGTACAGCAGTTGAAAACGCCGGTATCCGTTATGTACAGAAAAGGATACACGGGCTGGGTATTCGGTGTTTCAACTGTTAATATGCCGGATAAAGATGGACAAAAAGTAACCCTTACCTACGGGGATAACGCTGTTTCATACTAACCGGTTTTTTTTACGGATATTGCGTGAAGCCTCATGCGCAACATGCACCGGCAATGATGAACGAGAAGGAATGCATGTTGCGTATGAGGGCCCTGTTATACTTTATGCCTCTTCGATAGCATGTTTTGCCCGTTCAAGCAGTTCTTCTGCGCCTTCGGCAATAGAACGGGAGGTGTTGGTGAGATCCTGGATCTCGTCTACCATCTTTGATACTACCGAATTCATTTCTTCGATGGCCTTCGTTGAGGCCTCGATGGCTTCTTTCTGTTCTTCGGTGCCGGTTCCGATATTGCGTGCCATTTCCACGTTGTTCATCATCTGGTCGATGATGGTCTTTATGTATTTTTCTTCAAGCATGATGCTGTCTTGAAGAAGCTTAATCTTCTCAGAACTCTGTCCCATGCGGTCGATCAGTCCTT
>JAGYNX010000362.1 GCA_018399855.1 Spirochaetota bacterium | reverse complement strand
ATAAAACTTGGCGGGGCCGCCTACGTGGGTTCGCTGTCTATGGGGCAGTATACGGATTATTACAGCAGTAAACCCGGTTCCTTTTCGGTACAGTTAAGGGATGGGCTTGGCAACTGGGTAACCGATTCATTCGGCTCTTTCGTAATCAATGACGGTCATGATTACACGGTGATGCTGGACGGTAATATCAACAGTTACATGTATTACCTGATCATCGATAACTGAACTGCCAGGCATGGGGGTATGGCATGAATGCACGGTTCTGGAAAGACAACGACGAAAAGAAAGTGGTGAATGACCCGTCATCCCTGTACGCGTACGTTTCCGCGGTGCTGGGAGACGGGGAACTTTCACGTTCGGTGCACGGCTTTCTGTCGGGGGTGTTCAACAGGAACGGCAACGCATATGACAGTGTCATCGACTCGGTGTACAACGAAACCGGTATCGGCGGATCGGCAACCCATCACATCGTTGACGGCAACCACTCCATGTACGGCGCCTGGGAGTCGGCCTCGGGGGCATACGGGGACGATTCCCTGTTCGAGGAAGTGCTTGGCGCTTTCGAGCACCTGCTTCGGGACTTCACCACCGAGTCGGGTGTCAATCCTTTCTTCTCGGTGGGCTCCCAGACCCTTGACGGTCTGAAAGACGTTGCCGGCTGGTTCGGCGTCTCCCGCTCGTGGGTGAATGACATTCTTACCGTAAACGCCCTGGAGGGAGTGGCGGGCATCATCGCCGGCGTGGCGGCCTTCGCGGGCCTGAAACGGCAGGACATGCGCCTGCTTGGAGCGGTGGCGGGATCAAGCTCTGTTTCCGCCGCGGCAAGTGCCAACCCCATCACCGCGCTGGTGGCCTTTTTCGTGGCCTACGCCGCGCTGCGTAAGGTGAAGGGCGGAAACAAAAAGACCTTCAAGAAGGAAGCCCTTCGCGGCGGTGTTGTCACCGGTACCGGTATCATGGTATCATCCATGGTGGGCGGGCATGCCGTTATCGGTGTTGCCGCCGGCCTGTATGCCGCCCACGCGGTGAACAGGAAGCTGCGGGGTAAAAAGCTGGATGACCCCGTCAGCAGCTACCTGGGAAGAACGTTGAAAAAGGCGGCCGGGCAGGGGGCGCGTTTGGCGGTTCGGCATTCGGGTATTGCCGAACGTATCAGGAAATTCGGTTACGGGGGATGAGTATGACAATATCTGTAATTACCATCGGCTTGATACTGGTATGCGGGGGGCTGGTGATACACCTGCTGCTGGGCTTCATGCCCCCTTCTTCCACGGTGAGGGAGGTAATAATTGGCGCCATGGTGGACGTGGTGTCGCTGGTTACCAGGGGGCTGGGATACCTTCTGACGGGGAAACCTTTCTACACCGTCTACATGGAGATATTGATGCCCCACGAGCACGACGCCATGAAGCGTGAGAAGAAGATTGAAACCGACGCCAACGACATCATCAACATCGCCGCCATGATCTCGGAAAACAGGGACTACTGTGACGAGGTGTTAAAGAAGGTAGCCGAGAAGGGCATCGGCATCAAGAAGGCCGAGTTCATGAAGCGAAAGACCACCTGCATAGTGGGCTGCGCCGAGGTAGAAAGGATGGGGGAGGACGGGTGAATGTTGTGTTTGCCTGGAAATTTCCAGGATCAGCCTTTTTCTCGAAATTCAGCTGCAGCTTCTGCGGATTCCTCTAATGTTTTATACGCATGGATCCCTCTTTTGCTGCGGGGAGGAGAAAGCCTGAAGGCCAGCTGAAACAAGCCCCTTATTTTCTCATAGTAGTCTTTGCCTGGATCAAAGTTCCAGAGGGATTTTTGAGCTTCTTCATGGGTTTTAAATTTAAAAACAGGCATTTTTAATGCGTATCCTTTTTAAGAAGTTCGTACAGGAACAGGGAGTCAGATTTATCAATGGGACGAACAGTGTCTTTTTTCATGTTATATAGAGACTCTCTCGTGGCAATTCTAATATTTTGACCTTCGATCTTTTTCAACTCATAGCTAATATCAGTATATGTGAAAGCTTCTCCTATGTCTACAATGAGGTCGATGTGGAAGCTATCGGGTGAACCATATCGGACAACAGCATATTCTTTAAGCATATCTATGGTTATTTCCTCTATGCTTTCATCTTTAAAAACGCTATAGAGGGCTTTTTTCAGCTTTCTTATGTTATTTTGATCGGGTTTAATTAATAAATCAATATCTTCGGTTACACGTGGAAGACCATATAGAATAACGGCGAATCCACCAATGAGAATGTAATCGACCTCTTCCCGTTCGAGTGCGTTAAACACCTTGATAAACTTGCTGAACAAATCCATATATAATAATAGAATAGCATTATTTATAATGTCAAGGAATATGCGCGGTTATCCTTTACACTACTTTCTCTGTACCTCTGAGACTCTGT
>JAGYNX010000361.1 GCA_018399855.1 Spirochaetota bacterium | reverse complement strand
GCTTTGTTTCCATGGCATGCGGCACATTGGGCGGCCAGGGTGCCGTGTTCCTTTGCTCCTTCCATGACGGCTAAATGACTGAAATATACCAGGTTGGGTTGCCGTGCGTATGATTCCCAGGGACTGTCACTGTCCTTGTAGTCATCAAACATGGGCTTTCTGGCCGGCAGGGACCTTCCATCAACACGGGTGACCGTAGTGGAGCCTTCGCGACTATGGCAACCAACACAGGTTTCTACCGTTGGGATACCCTTAAATCTTCCATTCGAATAATATCCATGACAATCGGTGCAATCTGATATTCCGTAGATTGAAACTGCGTCATCTTTATCCATTTTTATCAGATGTGATTTGTGATCAAATGGTATGGCCTTTTCTGCCTTGTTCGCCATAACGTAATCACAAGACTTACCGAAAAGTATAAAGGAAATAGCCAGTAAAACTATAAAGGGAATGCCAAAGAGAAGTAGTGATCGTTTCACGTTTGTACTCCTTATATTGGGGAGTTATTTAGTAAATATAATATCTTTTTATTAGACGGATTTACTATCTAAAAATGGAAGTTTTGTGTCAACACAATAAAAAAAATTTTTTTTGGATAGTGCAGGATTTTTCAGGTAAGAACATGATTTTCACCATTTATGATGGTGAAACTGTTGTTTCTTGTTCTGCATATACATAATATGTTATATTTTTTTATAAGATCAACGCAATACGTGGTGGGGGAAGCCCGGGATACGAGAACAGGTACCCGCGCGAAAATAGATTTCATGATAATTTCACTGGATATCCTGCCGGTTGACAGGATCATTTTATCGTTAAGGGCAATGTTGTTGTTGAAGGCATAGCCAATAACCTTGTCAATAGCATTATGCCTGCCTATTTCATCAAAAAAAGCTTCCTGGATGCCGTGAATGTCCACCAGGGCACTGCTGTGGACGCCATGAGTCTTCTGGTGAAGTGATGATTGGGATAAAAATGTATTCATGGCATCAAGTATAATTTCAGCCCTGACGTCCGGAAGCGATCTGTACACGTAGTCTTCGGCTGGCAATTCCCTTTTGCTTCCCTTCCCGCAGGTTACCAGGGAAGGAATTTGTGACAGTGCCCTTGATACCGGTTCAGACGGGGTAACCGTGATGGTTGCCACCATTTCATTGCTGTCCATCTCTATCCCTGTAATGTCTCCTGTTTTGTGTATTACCCCTTCCGCGACAAGGTGACCGGTCAGCAGTTCTTCCATGTTATTACCAGAGCATGCAATTGTAAGAAAAGGTTGCCCATTCAGTATAACAAGAACGGGATATTCTGTACTGATTGCAATTTCAGTATCTTTTATGGTTTTATTTGAGTATTCATGAACGGGTATGTTTTTATAATCAGGTAGATTCATTCTTTTCTTCAATGCAGGGGTGTTATATCATCCTGGTAATTGATATTGGCAAAGATGCTGGAGGGGTCTTCGGCGTAGAAGAATATCTCGTCCTCTATCACTTCACGCAGGGTAACCGTATCAAAAAATGTAATAATTTTTCTTTCATCAGCATCGATAAGATCTTTTATGGGGGGGATGCAGTTTTTCGAATAGATGGCATGAAGAGGTTCATAGTTGCCATATAAATGAGGTACCGTTACATCATAAAGATCAGGAAGCTGCGCCATGTATGAGATAAATTCACTGCTCAAATATGGCATGTCGGTTGCAAATATAAAAACCCTGTGGGCTTTTGATACATTGAGGGCCGTGTAAATTCCTCCAATTGGCCCTTTGCTTTTTATAATGTCCGGGTGTGTTGGTATTCCCAGGTAGTTGAATTTTTCTGTATTGTTGGAGATAATACCTATCTCGTCAAACAATGGCCTGATTTTTTCATACACATGTTCAATAAGGGGTTTTCCATTAAATGAATAAAGTGTTTTGTCCCCTTTGAAGCGGGTGCTTTTGCCACCCGCGAGAATATATGCGGAAATAGTATCATTCATGTTGTGTTCTCTATGGTTTTTTATAACCCATGTCAATGGCCGAGGCATCCAGAAAACTGGTGATAATGTTTTCTACTGTAAGATTATATCTCGAGTCATCAAATTGTTCAGGAATATGCAGTGTTTTTATGTATCCCTTGCATTTTTCGCAGTAATCAAACCGGTATAATTCGTTTTCTTCATATATATAGAATCCCAGGGTTTCAACATCCTGGTTTCCGCATATTGTGCAGCATACACGCTTAAATTGCCATTCATTTTCACAGAGAGCGCAATGAAGCAGCCGTTTATTGTCTTTAGAAGATACGATTTTTGCCATGTCTGGCAAAAAACCACAAAATGGACACACGGATTCTGTCCAGTCGGATGCATCGTACTCTATCATATGTGTTTCCCGTAGTGCAATGAATATCGGTTTAAACAG
>JAGYNX010000360.1 GCA_018399855.1 Spirochaetota bacterium | reverse complement strand
TTACCCCCCCGGATACTGCTGTTTTCAGATCAGTATGCAGGTGTTCAACAGCAAGTGTAACTTTTTCACAAAATTCTTTAAAGACCACCCCTTCAGGTGTTAGAACGAAATTTTTACTGTTTCGATTTATAAGAGTGACTCCAAGCATCTCTTCAAGCTGCATCAGGTGATGACTCAATGTCGACTGCCCCTTATGAAGCTTTCTTGAAGCCTTTGTAATACTCTTTTCATTTTGAATTTCAAGAAAATATTTTAATTGGAGGTAGTTAAAGTTTGCTTCTTTCATTATCATTCTCAATTATCATAATATTAATTATAAGGGCGGGAAAGAAAAAATCCTTCCCGCCCTTATAGTACTTATGATATTTTTCTGTTTCCAGATGATAATGATTGTGCAATGCTAAACGCCTTTCTTTTCAAAGAAGGCAGACCCAGTGTAAAAATAGAAAGAAAAGCATAGATGCTCTTAACTTCTTCAGCCCTGGCAATATCAATAGCCACAGCATCTTTACCCGTGGGAAGTCCATATTTTTCAGGTTTATCCTTCAAAATAGTTATCACATGCAGTCCGCCAAATTCTTCAAGCCCATATATGCACGCGTTTGGATAGGTCCCTTTTATTTCCTTCAACCTCTCTTTCGCTTTTTCAATCATGGCCAGACGATGACCGAACTGAAGAGCGTGAGATGGGCACGTGTTTACACACGCAGGAACATCCCTTTCATTTAAAGTACACGCGTTACACTTATGAGATTTGTCCTTTTGCACGATCTTTTGTCCTACATCATTGACATGCGTAATATTGCTTACCTGTGGTACATGGTATGGACACGCGTTAACACAGGCACCGCATCCGATACATTTATCCTGGTCAATGATAGTCCAGCCGTCAACTTTTGAGATTGCATTCTCGGGACATACCCTGATGCAATTCGCTTCATTGCAGTGGTTACACTTGGTATGCATGATTGACCATACCGGATGAATGGGATCACTTCTATCCAATTCAGAAAAAACCACGTGATTCCAGGTAATCGCTGACAATGCTACGGGATTGGTATATTCAGTACCTTCAAAAAACTCGGTTTTTTCTCCCGGAAGACCATTCCACTGCTTACAAGCCACCTGACATGCCCGGCATCCCTGACATTTCGTTATATCTACTAAAAAAGCTTTATCTGCCATTTTTCACCCTCCTATACCTTTCTAATGTCTACCAGGAATGCTTTAAATTCCGGTATCATAGTATTTGCGTCACCGATATGCGGTGTAAGGGTGTTGCATGAGTCGCCCGATGCGGCACAACCATGCCCGAAATGCCAAACCATACCTACCATTTCAACCTGCTTGCCATTGATCAGCCATGGCTGAACTCTTTCAGTAACAAGGGCAAATGATTCAATAGAGCCTCTTTTCGATGAAATCTTGACCCTGTCACCATTTTTAATGCCTTTCTTTTTAGCAAGAGAAGGACTGATCTCACAAAACATATCAGGCACGAGTTCAGTCAACCATGGAAGATTTCGTGTCATCGCGCCAGCCTGCCAGTGCTCAGTTACCCTGTACGAAGTAGCAACATAAGGATACTGTGATACCTGGCCAAATTCACCGGCCGTTGAAGACAATATCACCGTTGCAGGGTTAACCTTCTGTGAATTCATTATATTACGGGTAGGACTTTCCATTGGCTCATAATGCTCAGCAAACGGACCATCAGCAAGTCCACTGGCAAAAAGTCTTCCTACACCCTCAGGAAGCATGATAAAGGGGCTTTTCTTTCCCGGAGGGGCTCCTCCATCGGGAACATCACCAACCCACTTACTGCCATTCCATCGTATAACCGGTTTTTCGGGATCCCACGGCTGACCTTTCAGGTCTACACTGGCCCTGTTATAGATAATCCTTCTATTAACCGGCCAGCACCATGACCACTCATGGTACATCCCCATCTTCGACTTGTCTTTCTTACCGCGGCGGGCCATGTTATTCCCGTCATCGTTATAGCTTCCGCTGTAAAGCCAGTTACCGCTGGCAGTTGTTCCGTCATCCTTCAGCTTTGTGAAGTTTGCCATCAGATCGCCCTGCTCGGAATTGCTCTTCCAGGTAAAACCATTGATCTCCCTGGCCACCATGTGGGGATCACATTCGTGATGCCCTTCAGGCATGTAATTCCAGTAGGCCTTGAGTATGGGATCAGGCAATGCAACTTTTTTACCGGCTTTCACATCTTCAGCATACAGTGCCCTGATTTCTTTGAAAAGCTTATCAATAAAATCGAGGTCTGTAATGGCATCTCCATGAGGATTCTGTGCCTTGTAACGCCACTGGGCCCATCTTCCCGAGTTGGAAACACTTCCTTCTTTTTCAACCGAAGATGCCATGGGCAGAAGAAAAACTTCTGTCTTGAT
>JAGYNX010000036.1 GCA_018399855.1 Spirochaetota bacterium | reverse complement strand
CAACAGTAATGTACCGTCTACAGATTCGCATTTTCTTTGGATTCTCAACACGGCTGGTTACTGCCTTGAATCGTTCCAGCCTTAACGCTTCTTTACTTTCACTGAGACCTCTATCGAGCTCCTCAATTGTTAATTCTTCAAGTTTACCCTTCATTGTATATATCCCTGATTACAGTACTACTTAATAGAAATTATTTTCGTTTTAACAGGAAGCTTGTTGGATGCGTTTTTTAACGCATCTCGTGCTAACTGGTCGTCAACACCTGATATCTCAAAAAGTATCCTTCCCGGCTTTACATCAGCTACAAATCCTTCAGGATTACCTTTTCCTTTACCCATTCGAGTTTCCGCTGGTTTCTTGGTAAATGGTTTATCCGGGAATATTCGAATCCACAGTTTCCCGCCTCTTTTCACTTTTCTTGATATTGCAATACGGGCAGCCTCAATCTGGCGACTGGAAATTTTTCCACATTCTACACTCTTAAGCGCCAATTCCCCAAAATTTATGGTCGATCCCTTCAGAGCTTTTCCTTTCATGCGCCCGCGCTGTATCTTCCTGTATTTTGTCCTTTTCGGCATCAACATTGTGAATAACCCTTATCTACTATTACTTAGTTTTTCTTTTAACAGCGTACTTGTCTTCTTCTGTTTCTTCTCTGCCTGACAACACATCACCATTGTAAATCCAGACCTTAACACCAATGACTCCGAAAGTAGTATGTGCTTCGGCCAATCCGTAATCAATATCAGCACGCAATGTATGAAGGGGTATCCTGCCTTCTTTGTAAGACTCGGATCTCGCCATTTCAGCACCATTTAAACGTCCGGATACATTTACCTTTATTCCAAGTGCACCACTTCTCACTGCTCCTGATATAGCCTGTTTAACTGCACGCCTGAAAGGAAATCGAGAAACAAGCTGCGCTGCAACCTGTTCTGCCACCAGCTTCGCTGTTTTCTCAGGTTTTTTTACCTCATGTATGTTAATGTATACATTCTTAGAAGCTATTTTTTGTAAATCCTTCTTCAGAGCTTCAATATCTACACCTTTTCGGCCAATCAACAATCCTGGTCTTGCAGCATGGATGTTCACATTCAGCCGATCTGGAAACCTTTCAATTGTAATCCTGGCAATGCCGGCATTTTTATGTTTGTCCTGCACAAATTTCTTTATCTTGAGATCTTCATGCAAATTATCAGTATATTCTTTCTTATCCGCATACCATACAGAATCCCAGCTTCGGTTAATACCTACGCGTATACCTATTGGATTGACTTTCTGACCCATTACAATTACCTTATATTACAAAATTTTTTAACTTTCATCAGAGAGAACAATTTCAATATGACTCGTTCTTTTCCTGATTCTTGTTGCTCTTCCCCTGGCCCGTGGTCTATACCTTTTTAACGTGGGCCCTTCATCAATAATTATTTTCTTGATATAAAGATCATCTTCACGTAGATCAGGACTGGCATACTTGGCATTTGCACCTGCAGAATAAAGCGTTTTCAGAATCAATCCTGAAGCCTTTTTGGGTATTGCCTTTAATATATCAATCGCTTCAGGAAATGGATATCCCCTGATCTCGTTTGCAACCAGTCTGGCTTTTGAAGCAGACATCCTGTTGAATTTAGAAAAAGCCTTTGCTTCCATTATCTTTTCCTCTTCGCTAACTTGTCGTCTTTACTTGTATGGCCTCTATAATTTCTTGTTGGAGCAAATTCACCAAGCTTATGCCCAACCATGTTTTCCGTTACATACACGGGAATAAAATTTTTACCATTATGAACCATTAATGTATGTCCGATCATCTCGGGAAATATCGTCGATCTTCTCGACCACGTTTTTATTGCCTTCCTGGTATTAGTAGAATTCATTTCCTCAATCTTTTTGAAGAGCTTGATTTCTACGTATGGTCCCTTCTTTAACGATCGTGCCATATTTTACTTCCTTCTTCTCACTATCATGTTATCACTGTACTTGTTTTTCTTGCGTGTCTTATATCCCTTTGTGGGCTGACCTGTAGGCGATACAGGGTGACGGCCACCGGAAGATTTCCCTTCACCACCACCAAGTGGGTGATCTATGGGATTCATCGCAACACCTCGAACTTTTGGTCTTTTACCAAGCCATCTGCTGCGTCCTGCTTTTCCAATGGTAATGTTGATGTGGTCCTTATTACCCACTTCACCAATAGTTGCATAACACTCCCAGTTAATTCTCCGGATCTCTCCGGAAGGAAGCTTAATATTACAATACTTACCTTCTTTTGAAGTAATATGAGCGGCAACACCTGCAGATCTCGCAAGCTGTCCGCCTTTACCCTTCGTCAATTCGATATTATAAATTCTTGTTCCCTCGGGTATGTTTTTCAAAGGGAGAGCATTACCCGCTTTTATCTCAACATCTTCACCGGCAATTATTTTATCGCCGACCCTGATAGAATCGGGGGCAACAATGTACCGCTTCTCACCATCAAGGTATACGATCAATGCGATATTTGCTGAACGATTTGGATCATATTCAACAGAGTCAACTCGCCCTTCAACCCCGTACTTATCCCGTTTAAAATCTATTATTCGATATCGTTTCTTATGTCCACCACCTCGACGGCGGACCGATACTTGCCCCTTATACCCACGGCCGGCATACTCTTTTTTGCCCTTTGTAAGCGATTTTTCAGGAGTATCACTGGTTATCTCATCTTTTGTGAGATTTGTCTTGTATCGCTGTGTTGGTGTTATTGGTCTAAAGTTTTTAATACCCATCGTATTTTTACCTGAAATTGAAACTTTTAAAATATACTGTATTACTGATTCTCAAATAATTCTATTTTATCTCCAGCCTTAAGCGTAACAATTGCTTTTTTCCAGGCTGTTGTATATCCATACTGATATCGTACCCTTTTTTTCTTACCGCGCATCATTATAACGTTCACACGGTCAGGAGTTACATTAAAGATTTCTTTCACAGCCTTCTTGACCATGTCCTTATTGGCTGAATTTGCAACCTGGAAAACATATTTGTTCTGCTCGGACAAATATGTCGTTTTCTCTGTCACAACCGGTCTTATTATTATATCATTATAATTCATTCCATTTACCCTTTACTTAGCATACTTCTCGTTCAGGTATTTTACTGCACTTTCTGTCATAAGGAGTGTCTTTGAATAAAAAATTTCCCTGCTGGAAAGCCGCTTCACATTGTTGTATTTGAACCATCCAATGTTTCGCATTGCCCTCTTGATAGCAGAATCTTCTCCGTCAACTACCAATACCCCTTTCTCAATACCGAGCTTTTTGGCAATTGCAACCATTTCCTTTGTTTTACCATTTTCAATCGAAAAATCATCAATAATCTTAATGGTTCCCTGCTTCGCCTTAAGTGACAACAAAGATCTGTATGCTTCACGCTTTAAATTTTTCGGCATGTCAATACGATAATCTCTCGGACTAGGACCAAACACAACGCCCCCGCCAACCCACTGGGGTGACCGGATGCTGCCCTGCCGCGCCCTTCCTGTACCTTTCTGCCTCCATGGTTTTGCACCACCACCACGCACGAAGGAACGTTCCTTGGTAGCATGATTCCCCTGACGCAGATTGGCATTTGCTGCCTTAATAAGCTCGTATACGAGCACGTCATTTACCTTTGCGTTAAAAACAGAATCTTCCAGGTTCACCTGACCCGCGCTATTTCCATCTATTGTATACTTATCCACTTGCATGGTGAAACCGCCTATTTCTCTCTAACCGTAATTATTGAATTTCTTGTTCCAGGCACCGCTCCGGAAATCATCACGATGTTTTTATCTTTGAGAACTTTCACAATCTTCAGATTCTTCACCGTCACTTTGTCTCCGCCATATCTTCCCGGCATTTTCTGCCCTTTCCACACTTCGTTAGGGAAAGCACATGCTCCTATTGCACCAGGGGCCCTGTGAAAATGTGATCCGTGCGTTTTCCGGCCACCACCAAATCCGTGGCGTTTAATAACACCCGCAAATCCCTTTCCTTTTGAAGTTCCGGTAACCTGCACGACATCATCTTCCTGGAAGATATCACAAGTAAGAACTTTTCCCTCATCCAGTGTTTCATCATAGAGGGATACTTCTCTGAAAACTTTTTTAAAGGGAATATCCTTTTTCTTCAAATCCATCGCCACTGGCCTGGTAAGACGGTTTTCCCTGGTATCCAGAAAGCCAAGCTTGATGGCACCATAGCCATCCTTTTCTTCATTCTTTTTCTGCACGACGACACATGGCCCGAGTTCACATACTGTGACGGGGACAATAGTACCATCTTCTTTAAATACTTGGCTCATTCCAAGTTTTCTGCCAATTAGAGCCTTCTTCATCTTACTAACCCATTTAGCCAATAATATCAATTCGCATATACGTACATTATGTACAAAGAGAAAACTGCCGATAATCAGGATTTAATATCGACTGAAACTCCGGCGGGAAGTTCAAGCTTCATAAGCGCTTCCACTGTATCCGAGTTCGGGTCAATTATATCGATAAGCCGCTTATGAGTTCTAATCTCAAATTGCTCACGTGACTTTTTATTAACATGAGGAGAGCGAAGTACACAAAACTTTTCAATTCGTGTTGGAAGAGGTATTGGACCCGCAACCTTCGCACCACTTCTGTTTGTAGTCGCCACGATCTTTTCCGCCGATTGATCCAGCAGCTTTGCATCGTACGATCTCAGTTTTACTCTAATTCGTTGTCCTGCCAGCTTTGCCACTCTATTTCCCTTTTTCATACTTCAAATCAAATTTTAGACACAAGAATAAATAATTATACATTCATTATATCATGTCAGGCCATATCTCCTATGGCCTGACAACATCTATTACACAGCATTGTAAAATCAAGTAATTTTTTTTAATTACTCAATAATCTTTGCAACAACACCAGCACCTACAGTTCTACCACCTTCTCTAATGGCAAAACGAAGGGCCTCGTCCATGGCAACAGGTGTGATTAGCTCAACTTTCATCTTTACGTTATCACCTGGCATTACCATTTCAACACCTTCAGGAAGCTCAATTATCCCTGTTACGTCAGTAGTCCTGAAATAGAACTGTGGACGATAGTTGGCAAAAAATGGTGTATGACGCCCACCTTCTTCTTTTGAAAGAACATATACCTCTGCATCAAACTTCTTGTGAGGTGTAATTGCACCTGGTTTAGAAAGAACCTGGCCTCGCTCTACGTCATCTTTTCCTATACCTCGAAGCAGACAACCAACATTATCACCTGCCATACCTTCATCAAGGATCTTACGGAACATCTCAACGCCAGTCACAACTGTCTTTCTTGTTTCTCTAAAACCAACAATCTCTATCTCATCACCAGTATGAACGATACCACGCTCAATTCTACCCGTAACTACAGTTCCACGTCCGGTAATAGAAAAAACGTCTTCTATTGGCATAAGGAAAGGCTTGTCCTTGTCTCGCTGCGGATCCGGTATATAATCGTCAAGTGCTTGGCCCAGTTTAATAATTGGTCCACAAGCTTCACAATCTTCTTTGCCACAACCACATTCCATCGCCTTGAGAGCCGATCCGGCAATAATCGGAATTTCATCACCAGGGAACTCGTACTTGCTGAGAAGATCCCTTACTTCCATTTCAACAAGCTCAATCAACTCGTCCTTGTCGGATGGATCCAGCTGGTCAACCTTGTTAAGAAACACTACCATGTATGGCACGTTAACCTGACGAGCAAGCAGAACGTGTTCCTTTGTCTGAGGCATTGGTCCGTCTGTTGCAGCTACAACAAGAATGGCGGCATCCATCTGGGCAGCACCGGTTATCATGTTCTTGATGTAGTCTGCATGACCTGGACAGTCAACATGCGCATAATGCCTCTTCGGAGTAGTGTACTCCTGATGCGATGTAGCGATCGTTATACCCCTGGCCTTCTCTTCAGGAGCATTGTCTATTTGATCAAAATCAATTGCCTTTCCCTCACCGTAAGCTGAGAAAAGACATTTTGTAATTGCAGATGTAAGCGTAGTCTTTCCGTGGTCAATATGTCCAATGGTACCTACGTTGACATGTGGCTTACTCCTATCGAATTTTTCCTTTGCCATCTCCTTTCTCCTTCATTAAATATTCGTAGTATTTTTGACAAAAGTTTAAAAGCAGTTCGTATAGCTTTAATTGTTGAACATGAAAGAACTGCTTAAAATTGATTAGTACATAATTATATGTTAATACGTTAATATACCACACCCAGGGTTGATTCTGGGTGTGTGAATTAAAAAAATATATGGGATTTCTGTCAACCAATTAATTCCATATAAAAAGAATTTTTACCTGGAATGACTGGCCCACTATATATTTAATTTCCGTACAGTACTATGAAAGTAACACAAATGCAGATTTTATCAAATAATTTTGCTCATTTTCAATAATATCTGCCTGAAAACCGTGCAAGTATCTGTTCCATTACATTCTGCGGCACAAGATCATACTTGCTGAATTGAAGAGAATGCGATGCCCGGCCCTGGCTTAAGGATCTGACACTGGTAGCATATCCAAAAACTTCTGACAGTGGAACAGTTGCGTCAACAACCTTCAACTGCCCCCGCATATCAATACTTTCAATTTTTCCCCTTCTGGAATTTAAATCGTTTATTATTTCTCCGGTATATTCATCCGGCACCACTACCTCAAGCTCCATTATTGGTTCCAACAGGGTAGGTTTCGCCTGCTCAACTGCCTCTTTAAACGCAATACTGGCTGCTATGCGATATGCATTCGCAGCTGATTCTCCTTCACGGTATTTCGCGTCCCTGAGTATCGCCTTAATGTTCATCAATTCATATCCGGCTATAACTCCGGACATCATTGCATCCTTGAAGCCTTCTTCGATTGTCCGCACATATTCATCAGGAATTTGTACACCAGCAATTTTATTTTCAAAAAGAAAACCTGTACCAGGCTCCATTGGTTCTACCTCAACCTTCACGTTGCCATATTGTAATTTCCCAGAAATTTCCTTTTCAAAAGTATGATCGGCAATCGCGTTGATTGTAATTGTTTCCTTGTAAGAAACCTGTGGATTTCCTACATTTGCCTGTACGTTAAATTCATTTTTAAGCCGGTCAATGATAATTTCAAGATGCAGCTCTCCCATACCTGAGATAAGGGTCTGCCCCGTATCCGGATCAGTTTTCACTATAAACGTGGGATCTTCATCCTGCAAACGCTCCAGAGAATTGTTAAGTTTCTCCTGGTCTGCCTTGGTTCTTGGCTCTATTGCCACTGATATAACTGGAACAGGAAATTCCATTTTTTCAAGCAGAACCGGGTTATCTGTATCTGTAATTGTATCACCTGTCTGAACTGTTTTCATTCCCACGAGGGCAACAATATCTCCAGAAAATATTTCCTTGATATCCTCCCTGTCATCTGCGTGCATTCGCAGTATTCTACCAATCCTCTCTTTTTTGCCTTTATCCACATTCAAAACCTGTTTACCTGTTTCAATATGACCAGAATAAACCCGTATATAGCAAAGTTTACCCACATAGGTATCGGATCGAATTTTAAACGCAAGGGCGCAGAAAGGTTCTTTGTCATCCGGGTGCCTTTCTACTAATATCTCGTGATTTTCAGGGTCAAAACCTTTTATCGCAGTTACATCCTTTGGTGATGGGAAATAATCCACTACAGCATCCAAAACATGCTGTACACCCTTGTTTTTAAGGGCACTTCCACAAAAGACCGGGAAAAGCTCTGAAGTCAGTGTAGCCTTTCTTATTGCTTCTTTTATCTCTTCCTGGGCAGGTTCTCCACCCTCAATAAATTTCTCCATTAATGTATCATCATGTTCTGCCAGCAATTCGATCATTCGCTCCCTGTAGAGAGAAGCTTTTTCCATTACATCATCCGGAACATCCTCAGTTTCAAATTTTTCTCCTGTGCCTTCTTCACTCCACACAAAAGCTTCCATTGATACCAGGTCAACAACACCTTTGAATCCCTCTTCTTTCCCGATTGGTATCTGCAATGGAAGTGGTGTGGCAAACAACTTTTTTTCGATCATCTCAAGGCATCGCTCAAAATCGGCACCAACCCTGTCCATCTTATTGACGAAACACATTCTCGGAATATGATACCGGTCAGCCTGCCTCCAGACCTTTTCAGATTGTGGTTCTACACCGGCAACAGCATCAAAAACCGCTACCGCAGCATCAAGAACTCTCAGGCTGCGCTCAACTTCTACGGTAAAATCCACATGACCCGGGGTATCAATGATATTGATACGCGTATTCTTCCAGGACGTGGTTGTTGCGGCAGCAGTGATAGTAATACCACGCTCTTTCTCCTGCTGCATCCAATCCATTTCAGCGGTGCCCTCATGCACCTCTCCAATCTTGTGAGTTTTACCTGTGTAAAAAAGTATTCTCTCTGTAAGAGTAGTTTTACCGGCATCGATGTGGGCCATGATACCTATATTTCTTGTTCTATGTAACGGAAGTTCTCGTCCCATAATCAGCACCTGGTATATTCAATTCTTATTTTACCACTTCTCATCGTAATGATGATATTTATAACTTTTTGTGTAGATTATCATAAAATACCAAATACCAGGGTATCTGCCCTGGTATTAAAAGGTATAAATAAATACAGTATAGTTGATTCTACCACTTATAATGCGCAAATGCCTTGTTCGCTTCTGCCATTTTATGAGTATCTTCTTTTTTCTTAATCGTTGAACCTGTATTATTATACGCATCCATAAGCTCACCTGCAAGACGCTGATACATGGTCTTCTCGCCTCTTGCCCGTGAATAGTTAATAATCCAGCGTATAGCCAGCGCCTGTCTTCTTTCAGGCCTGATCTCAACAGGAACCTGATAGGTGGCTCCACCAACTCGACGTGACTTAACCTCAACCTGTGGTTTCACGTTCTCAAGTGACGTCTGGAATACTTCAACAGGTTCTTTCTGTGTCTTTTCTGCAATTATATCCATAGCCTTGTAAAATATTGACTCAGAAACACCCTTTTTCCCCTGCAACATCATGCAGTTTACAAACTTCGTTACCAACTTACTACCAAATTTCGGATCTGGCAGTATATCTCGTTTGGCTGGTCTTCTCCTTCGTGACATGCTCTAACCTCTTTACCCCTCAGTTAATATCCCGGTATTATGCCTTGGGCCTTTTTGTTCCATATTTAGATCTGCTCTTTCTTCTGTCTTCAACACCCAGTGAGTCAAGTGCACCACGAACGATATGATAGCGAACGCCTGGAATGTCTTTAACTCGTCCACCTCTTACAAGAACCGCCGAGTGCTCCTGCAGGTTATGCCCTACTCCGGGAATATAAGCAGTTACTTCAATTCCATTTGTCAGACGTACACGGGCAACCTTTCTCAGCGCGGAGTTAGGCTTCTTGGGCGTCACAGTCATAACCCTTGTACATACTCCCCGCTTCTGGGGACATTGTTTTAACGCCGGGGATTTTGATTTGTTAGATCTACTTTTTCTCCCCTTCCGAATCAACTGGTTAATAGTAGGCATTTTTGCTCCTTTATATCCTTAATTCTATATTGGTTTTGCAACACATATATCAAAGTTTACTGGTATATGCGTCGCAGCCCCGTTTTTTGTCAAGAAAATTTAGCTTTCAGTGGGAACTTCTTCCTGTTTTTCCTCTTCCACCATACCCTCAAGGTCACCCGGTTTATCCTGGTACACTTCTACTCTCTGATATTCCCTGACCCCGGTACCAGCAGGAATGAGATGCCCAATAATGACATTCTCTTTCAGGCCTCGCAACTGGTCAACTTTACCTTTGATCGCTGCATCGGTAAGAACCTTGGTGGTTTCCTGGAATGAGGCCGCGGATATAAATGACTCAGTATTAAGAGCCGATTTGGTAATACCCATAAGGATTGGCATCGCAGTTGAAGGTTTACCACCCTCTTCTACTACTCTCTTATTCTCATCGATAAAATCAAACTTATCCACTATCTGCTCGATAACAAAGCTTGTATCGCCTGGATCCGTAATTCTTACTTTTCTAAGCATCTGGCGTACAATGACTTCAATGTGCTTGTCATCGATTATAACACCCTGAAGCCTGTAGACCTCCTGGATTTCGTTCACAAGAAATTTCTGAAGTTCCCGTGGACCCTTGATCTTTAAGATATCATGGGGGTCAATTGACCCATCATCTACCTTTTCGCCTTTATTGATCCAGTCGCCATCCTGTACCCGCAGGAACTTTGAAGCAGGTATTGAATATTCCTTGTCTGTTCCATCCTCAGCGGTGACAATTATCTTTCGTTTATTCTTTGTTGTATCACCAATTCGTACGGTTCCGTCAATTTCACTCAGTGTAGCTGAATCTTTGGGTGATCTTGCCTCAAACAGCTCGGCAACCCTTGGAAGACCACCGGTAATGTCCTTTGTCTTTGCCACTTCTCTTGGAATCTTGGCGAGAACATTACCAGCCTTAACAGTCTGACCATCCTCCACGTTAAGATGCGCTCCCTTTGGCAGAAGATATGTATTAACTTCCTCACCAGACCCATGCACCTCGATCATGGGCTGAAGCTTTTCAGTCTTGTACTCAACAATTACACGCTTTGTCTGGTTTGTTTGCGGATCGATTTCTTCCCGCAGACTCTTGTTCAACTCGACATCAACGAATTGCACCTTTCCATTGATCTCTGTAAGAATCGGTTCAAACCATGGATCAAAGGTTACCAGCGGTTCAGTTTTCCCGATTGAAGGATCAACCTCGTAAAATTTTTCTGCCTTAATTTTTATTTCCGCACCAACATTGATTGGTATCATATGTGAATCACCAAGAATGTACAGCTTCTTTTTATCCAGCTTGGAAATACCTGAATGTGTTGCATTAATGGTGGTGTCATCTGGCTTCTTGATCATTTGTGAACCGCTGTACACTTTCTCTCCATCCTGTATCAACGTTTCCCAGTCACTTTTTATTGTAATTTCGTCAATTATTCTTTGCACCACAATGTATCCACGTCGTACAGAAATGGTTTTCTTGTTTCCTTCATCGTCCTGTGCTTTAACAGTCTTAAAGGTAAGTTCTTTTACGTAAATCGGATAATTCAGCTGCACTTCGCTCTCTTCTACTGACCTTGATGCGATACCACCAATATGGAAGGTACGCATTGTCAGCTGTGTGCCAGGCTGCCCGATTGACTGTGCCGCGATGATACCAACTGCCTCGCCATTATCAACCGCCCTGGCATTGGCAAGGTTTCGACCATAACACTTGGCACACACACCATGACGTGCCTCACATGTAAGTACTGATCGGATTTCAATAGAATCTATGTCCAACTCGTCAATTATGTCGGCTGTTCCCTCATCAACTATCTCGTCAGCTCCACATATCACTTCCTTTGTGACAGGATGAATTAGATCGTATAAAAGAGTTCTTCCCAGCACCCGGGCGCCAAGTGATTCAATCACCTCGTCGCCTTCTTTTATGGGATACACGTCTATGCCTACCGTGGTATTACAGTCCACCATGTTGATAACAACATCCTGTGCGATATCAACAAGCCTTCTTGTGAGATATCCCGCATCAGCGGTTTTAAGTGCGGTATCAGCAAGACCTTTTCGCGCACCGTTGGTGGAAATAAAATATTCCAGTACAGTTAAACCTTCTTTAAAGTTCGCACGAATAGGTACGTCAATAATCTCACCACTTGGTTTTGCCATCAACCCACGCATACCTGCCAGCTGACGAATCTGCTGCTTGCTTCCCCTGGCACCTGACTGTGCCATTATATATATGGGATTAAA
>JAGYNX010000359.1 GCA_018399855.1 Spirochaetota bacterium | reverse complement strand
CCTGGCCGTCTCACTGATCGTCATCAAGATGATAGGCATGCTTGGAGAGCGTAAGTTCTGACTTTTATAAGGGCAACCACAGAGGCTCAGAGGTACAGAGAGGGGATATGGTTGTCTGGTTGCACATCATGATATCTGAAAGGTTTAACAGCTAATCATAATGCTATAATACACTATAAAGACTGATATAAAAATCCTTTCTCTGTGACTTTGTGCCTCTGTGGTTGCCACTGTTACGTTCAATACCCCTGTTCTCCCGGTGTCACCAGGTGGAACACTGTTCGCCACAGGTGATACCCCATCCGGTCTATCCAGCGTACGGCTTCCATCTGCCTGAGGGCGTCGTCTGTTTCCAGTAGTCCCTTGGCTGTCCGGTCAAGTACATCCTCACGCTGCTGCTTTCTTATATGCGCGATGGAGATGGATGCTTCCTGTATCATTTCAATAGTAATATTGCCGGGAATGCCCTGCAGGCATTTCATGGACACGTTCAATTCCTGTTCAAAATGATGGGCGATGCTGGTAAAGTGATCCACGTGTTTTAAAATACGCAAAGACTCTGATTCCCAGCAGGCGTCAATAAGCCGGTCAAGATGGTCTATGGCGTGTAACACTGATATATGTTCACGATGCACCCGGTCTGTATCCGGCCCCGATTTTATATTGCTCATAAACTGCCGTGTTCGAAGCAGGGCGTGGTCAGCCTCCCGAAGTATTCTGACTGCCCATTCCTGCCGGCCTTTCTCTTCCAGCAGCACCTGCACCCCGTTGATGATCTCGACGGCTATTCCATTTACTGTTCGACGGGCAGTTTCAACGGCAACTGCCGGCACCTCCACAATGGAATCGTCAAGGTTTCTTGTCAGCACCGAGCCCCTCTCGGGAACGATACGTTCGAGCAACCGGGCAAATCCAGGAATACATGGAAAAAGTAAAACAACACCCAGCAGGTTGAAAAAGGTATGGAAAAGTGCCAGCAGTATCTCGTTGTTGTTGATTGAAAGCCACCTGTCCACCAGGTATACAAGACCTACAAGAAGGGGGAGCACGAAAAAGGCTGCGACCCCTGTTACAAGGTTAAAAAGTACATGGGCAAGTACCGTGCGCCTGGCGGTGGTGGTGGCGCCAATACCGGCGAAGGCAACGGTAACGGTGGTGCCAATGTTCTGACCGATCACCATCGCCGCCCCCTGGTCCATTGAGATGGTGCCCGAATGCAGGGCAATCAGCGTGGTGGCAATGGCGGCACTTGAAGACTGCATGAGTACCGTCATAACGATGCCCACGATCACCAGCAAGAGCCGGTTTACCAGCGATTCACCCGCGTACATGGACAGATCAATATTAGCTGCCAGGCCGTCCATCCCCTGCTGCATGGTGTGTATGCCGATGAAGAGCAATCCGAATCCCGCCAATACCGTACCCAGTGCCGCCCTGCGTCCTCCATACATGAGACGCAGCATGGCCCCCAGTCCCACCAGGGGAAAAGACATATACGCGATGCTGTACTTGAATCCCAGTACCGCCACCAGCCATGCCGTGCTGGTTGTGCCAAGATTGGCACCGAATATAATACCTATGGCCTGCGGCAGGGCGATAAGGCCGGCACTCACAAACCCGATAGTGGCAAGTGCCGTGGCAGCCGAAGCCTGCACCATGGTGGTTACTACCGCACCCGAGGTGATAGCAGACACCGAACCTCCGGTGAAGGTACCCAGTATCTCTTTCAGCCTGTTTCCCGCAAGGGTCTTCAATGAATCTGTCATCAGGATCATACCCAAAAGGAACAGGCCAAACCCCCCGATAAGGGGGAGCAGTATATTCATAAAACCCATCACGACCTGCCATAGCCAGTAAAATAATCGAACCCGTGAATAATGCACCAGGTCAGGTTATGATGCAATCATTATTTCTCACTGGCATGTATTGGTGGAATCAATAATATTTTATTAATCTTGACAGACTGTTAATTCTTGCATTTAACTACTTCTTAGCTAATTGATGTACCTACATAAATAGATAACAAATACAGGTGGTCTTGATGTTTAAAACAATTGAAAACTATTTCATTGGGCAATATGCTACGGGCTCAATTGTTGTTCAGCGCAAATCGAAAACATATCTCTATTTCGTGTTGATCATATGTGTAGTACTTATACTGACCACCACAACCATGACAGCCCTGTCGGTATACAGCATTCAATCGGTTGAATTCTTTTCGCGTGCAGTCCTGATCATAATAGGCCTTGGTGGACTTGTCCTTCTCAGAAGGGGAAGATATTATGGAGCCGCCAACCTTCTTGCAGTGGGGGCCACACTTGCCATGGCTCTCCCCATGTTCCTGGGCACACATGAGACAGAACTGTCACTGTTTATCAGCATTATAATACCATACCTTTTTATCATTTCAGCAGCCCTT
>JAGYNX010000358.1 GCA_018399855.1 Spirochaetota bacterium | reverse complement strand
AAATATCAAGGTTGCACTTGATCCCTCGTATGCTGCCGCGATGGAACAGCAGGCCGACGAAGATAGCAAAACCTCTTACCCCATAATATTTTTCCTGGTGGGTATTCTGGGAATCGCCCTCGGGGTGTTTCTCTACCTGGTTCTTGGATAATCAGAGCATACGTACGGGGATATTGCGGTTGTCCAGGTATTCCTTCGCTTCCCGAATAGTATATTCCCGGTAATGAAAAATTGACGCAGCAAGCACGGCATCAGCTTTCCCTTCTGTCAGACCGTCATACATGTGTTCAAGGTTGCCAACTCCACCTGAGGCGATCACCGGTATTGTTACCGCCTCGGCGATGGTGCGGGTCAGCTCAAGATCGTACCCCAGCTTCGTGCCGTCCCTGTCCATGCTGGTAAGAAGAATTTCGCCTGCCCCAAGATCGCATGCCCTGCGGGCCCACTGGGCGGCGTCAATATCTGTGCGGGTTCTTCCGCCGTGAAGGTACACTTTCCAGCTTCCGTTGTCCCGCTTCGCGTCGATGGCGATAACGATACACTGCGAACCAAAGCGCATGGCAGAATCTTCGATGATTTGCGGGTTTTCCACCGCCGCCGTATTCATGGATACCTTGTCAGCCCCGTTTTCAAGGATCAAGCGCACGTCTTCAACAGTGCGAATCCCGCCGCCAACTGCAAAGGGTATATTCACCGTTTCGGCGACTTGCTTCACCATGTTGAGGATGATGTCCCGACGGTCGGATGAAGCGGTAATGTCCAGAAAAACAAGTTCATCGGCGCCGTGGTCATCGTAAAATTTGCCGTTTTCCACCGGATCACCCGCGTCCTGCAGGTTGACGAAATTGATTCCCTTCACCACCCGCCCGTCCTTCACGTCAAGGCAGGGAATAATGCGTTTTGCCAGCATGAGTATCTCCATTAATGGTATGTACGGATTGGATTAAAGACGGGGGGGTGGGTGTTGTCAAGTATTTAGTGAATCGTGAATCGTGAGTCGTGAGTCGTGAAGAGTGAATACAGTGATTATAGAGATTTGTATTTCATTATAAGAAAGAGGGTTAGGGTGGCTATGAATGGGTGAAGAAGGAGAAGGTTTAGAAAACGTACCATGAAGATGTTTGGGTGGGGGGCGAAGGTTACCAGGGGGAGAAGGGTGGACATTAATGCCAGCGCGGTAAGGGTGAGCCAGGATAGTATGGGTATATACCGGCCGTTACATTTCTGCATGAATTCGCCGAAGGGAAAATAGAATCTGAAGAAGGCGAAAATGACGGCCGCCCACAGCAGCAGGTAGCCGCTTATGGCCATGGTATATACATGCTTTGAAATAATGAAAACTGAAACTCCCGTCATCATTCCCATGTACAGTCCATTTAATAGAAGAAAAGATGCAGGAATTTTGAGATTCCACACCAAAACAGCCATTAGGACACACAAAAGTATGACCGCAATAACCCGCTGTGGCACCAGTGCCTGTCGTCGCTCATTTTCAAAAAAACTAAGAATTCGCGTTGAAAGATTCTCTTCGTGGCGCTGCAGCGTGTTCATTTCGTCTTCCAGCAGTATCATTGAACGGGCGGTGTTGCCGGTGATGGCAGATAGCAGTTTTTCTTTCTGGTCAATGGACTTTTGCAGGTATACCCTGTACTTCTCAGCGGAAATAACTTCACGAAGCAGCGTACCCGAAGAAAGGGGGGGGACGTGAAGGCCAAGCATGGCGCTAATGGTTGGGGCAAGGCTGAGTGATGTAAGGGGTCGGGTGACCTCACCGCCATCCTGTCCGGGGGCAAGCACGTACAGGGGTACCACAAGCGAGAGGGGGTCAGAGCCTCCATGATTACCGTCGATATTCATGCCGTGATCGGCGGTGATGATAAGGCGTGCTGATGGATATTTTGCGTGAAGGAGTGGATAAAGCCTGCCCACAAGCCGGTCAATCTCTGATATGGAAGCCACGTACCGGGTACTGGTCGATGAGCTAGTGGCGTGTCCGGCACAGTCAGGTGCCAGGAAATGAACAGCCGTAAATGAGGGCAGTGTATCACCGGTGATCTCTTCGGACAAAAGCCGTGCCACTTCCTGGGAATCGGCACGTTCGCAGCATTCAGTGGGAATATAGCGGCTGCTGTGTCCAAACATCTGCTTGTACCATTCAAAGCCTATTGTAAGAAAGGGCGCTTCTGTCCCCGCATACAGATCAAAAAGGGTATCTCCCTGCTGGAAAAATGGGCCGCGACGGGTATTGTTGGTGACCCCGTGAAGCCATGGGGGTGCCCCTGAATACAGGGAATAATAATTGGGCGCGCTTACCGACGGCAGCATGGTGGTAACAGAGGTATAACGAATGCCTGTTTGTTTCCAGAGGGATACAAGGTTGGGGCAGATATGTTCATCATAGAGCATGTCCTGCCGCGCGCCGTCGAGCACCAG
>JAGYNX010000357.1 GCA_018399855.1 Spirochaetota bacterium | reverse complement strand
CAAGTGATGGAGATCATCCCCCTGCACGGTAATTTGCTGGTCAACCATTCTTCTTTCGTCAATAAAGAACTGGGGCATGCTCAATTCTCTCCAAGCTTTTCCGGCCTGAATATTCCCTTATCAAATTGCGCCTCTTCATCGATTCCAAATATTTCGAATATGGTTACTGTTCCTGTTTTGATGTTCAGCATATCATAACGCACAGGGAATTTTTTATTTTTCCGTTCAGCAATCTTTGCGATGGACATGGTTTTAAATATTACCATGTCGTTATCGTGATAATCCACCCGAAGAGGGATATAGTCCTCACGGGACACATACAACGTAAGAACCCCGTATTTCCCTGATTTTAACAGGGGTTCGCATTTCAACCTCAGGGCGTCCTGTCCCTTGATATAGACCTCCCCGTCAAGGGCAGCGGTATAGTTACTCTGAAAATCAGCATTGGAAATATCCACATAATAAAAATTTGTATTCATTATAGGGTCATACCTGTCAACACTCATCTTGTGATACAACTGACGGGAAAGCACGTTATACATCCATATATCCTCACCACTGAGGGTATATAACACCTTTTGTTCTTCACCCCGTGAAGATGTTTCCATTCTGAAAAGATAATTTGAATCACTGATATACCCTTTCAGCTCTATCCGCCTTGTTAAGCCATCAGGGGTTATGTGCAGAAATGCACCCTTGAGTATTCCCTCGGGATAGGCCATTATTGTATCTACCCTGGCAAGGATCTCCTGTGCGGTCAGTTCTACATCCCTCTTCTCTTGTGCCATCAGCCCGGGGGAATTACACAAAATTATTGCCATTACCACCAGGAATGCCGCGATTATCTTGTTCCACATAAATCTCATTTTTACACTTAACACTCAATATTTTTTACGGTCAGGTATTCGATATGTTCTCTACAGCTCAGAGATATAATACCGGTCTTCGTGGTCAGAATCAATATCCGGTCGCAGTTTTTTGGCGTCATGCAGGTACACATGTACCATGTTTTTCTGAGAATCTGATATATTCACATGAAGCAGCACACGAATGCATTTCCCTACCGATCCGGGAACCGGTATCTCTCTTCCACACATGAGTGGTGTGTACAACCAGCCCATTTCTCTTGCGGCAACGGCTGGAAATTCGGCGTTGAGATCATCTGTTACGGTAAACACTACCGAGGCAACATCTTCAACAGCGAACCCGTTCTTCTTTATGATTATTTCCAGCAACTCCCTGGTTTTCTGTATCATTTCGGCCGAATCATTTTTTTCCACTGTTGTGGCGCCGCGAATTCCTCTTACTGTCATGGGTTTACTCCTTTATTTCTTCAATTGACGCGCCGGCCTGGCGCATAAGTTCAGGGAAGGTGGGAAAGGTCACTGCGACAGATTCAACGGTGTCGATGACGGTATCCCCGTCCGCCCCCATTGCCGCTACTGCCAGTGCCATTACTACCCGGTGATCATGATGCCCGTCTACCTGTGCTCCCCTGAGCCTGCTTCCCCGAATTACCAGGCCGTCTTCAAGCTCTTCAATATCTGCCCCCATACGGGACAGCTCACGGTGCATTACCGCGATACGGTCGGTTTCTTTCAGCCGTGCCTGGGGAACATGAGTAAGCCGGGTTTCACCATCGGCGAAACACGCCACCACCGACAGGGCGGGCAGGGCATCGGGTATGGCATTCAGGTCGAAGGTGCCCCCCTTTAAACTGCCCCCTGATATGACAATGGATTGTTTCTTTTTTTCAACACCGGCCCCCATCTTTTCAAGTATGGTGACAACCTCCTTGTCTCCCTGGCTGTCCTTGAAATCCAGGCCATGCAGCTCAAGGGTGCTGCCGGTGACGGCGGCGGCTGCCATAAAAAATGTTGCAGATGAAAAATCTGCCGGTATATGACGGCTGAATCCCGTGAATGTCTGGCGACCGGGTATAAAGAATTCTTTCATCTTGTTATTGCTGTACTGGGCATTCATCAACTCCAGCCAGTCGAGGGTCATGGTGACGTAAGGTGCCTCGTTTAGCAGGGGCACCAGGATATTGGTATCCCCCATGGCCCCGGGAGCTGCCAGCAGCAGTGATGACAGGTACTGGGAGGTGACCGCTTCCACGCTGGTGGTTCCCCCCGTTATCTTTCCCTTTATAACCAGGGGTGGTTTTCCGTTGGTTCTGCTTGAGAAAGCCTGTGCCCCCAGGTCGTTGAGCGCACGCAGTAACCCGTCTGCCGGCCTGTTGCGTATCTGGCTGTCACCGGTGAATATGGTAGTACCCTTTACCAGCGAGGCCACCCCCACGCCGAAATAGAGAGAGGTGCCCGAGTTACCCACGTCAACCACGTTATCGGGAACAGCCAGGTCTTTTCCCCGTCCTTCTACAAGCCAGCGGTCTTTTTCTTCGGTGACCTTCGCTCCGAACTGCCTGATCATATCCAGGCATGA
>JAGYNX010000356.1 GCA_018399855.1 Spirochaetota bacterium | reverse complement strand
CCTTATTAAAACTGATCAGCGCATTGTCCTGATCACCGCGAAGCAGCTCAATCAGCCCCAGGTAATAATACAAATCAGCAGTCTCATACCCCTTTTCCAAAGCGGTCCTGAGCATCTCTTCACTGGTACCTGTAGTATCTTCACCGAACATAAAATAACCCATATAGAAATAGGCTTCGGCAAGATCTGGATCATACCGGATCGCCCTGGACAGTTCCATGATGGCTTCTTCAGTATCGCCAAGTGCAGCCTTCACCCTGCCCTTCTGCAGGTATGCCAGGGCGTAAGAATCATCGTATTTCAAACAATGATCGAACGAGCCGATGGCTTCCAGGTAATCTTTTTCAATGATCTTTTCAATACCAGAATTATAGTATTGCTCCATCAACCGCTTCTCCTGAACTGACAATTGTGCCTGTAACAGAAAAGGGAGCAGCAGGAATAACGATGTAGAAGTTACAGTTCTTTTCACGTATCAGGATTTTTGTTAACACTCATGTTTATTCAATATCATTCTCAGGGGAATATTCAGTTTAGTATTCATTTATGAATACCCAAAATTCTCTATCTTTTTATGGTATTAATAACAATATATCAATTAGGTTTTATTTCTAAAAATAAAAAAATAAATTTAGAGTTTATTAATTACAATCTCAAATGTGTATATATTTCAACAACTCCAGTTTATGGTAACCGATCTTTCATACCTTGAGACCATGTCAGACAAGGACATGGCATTTATTGAAGAGATGATTCAAATTTTTCGTGAACAGATTGATGAATACGCAAAAGAGATGCCGTTATTGCTGAAAAACGATGACTTTGTTAATCTGGCCAGGATGGCCCACAAAGCAAAAACATCCGTTGCTGTTATGGGAATGACCAGGGAAGCAGAATTACTTAAAAGTCTTGAAATCAAAGCAGCCGAAGGGACAGATGCCCATTCATACAAAGACCTCATCGACACATTTATTGAAAGATCTTCCCTCGCATTGGCAGAACTGGATATATACCTAAAGAGCAACACACCATGATCGAAGTAACAGAAAAAAACGGGATACTGATCGCACGTTTCAAAAATGGAGATCGGTTCAATGCATTGATTACTGAACCGGTTAAGGAAATTTTGCTTTCACATCTTAGTAAAAAAGGTACGAAGCTGATCCTAAACCTGGAGGGGATCAAATTTGTTGACAGTTCTGGTTTTGGAGTTTTCCTTTCCGCAATGAAAACGGCGCAGAACAATGCCGGCGAATTCAGAATCTGTAATCTGACTCCTGAAGTCAAAGAGCTGTTCCATGTGCTTCAGCTACATACCATCTTTGATATCCAGGACAACCTGAATGATTGCCTGTCAAGTTTTAACACCGAAGAATAAAATTTCTACCATTTTATTTCTATTTTCACGGCAAAATAAAATGAAATCGTCATGACGAAAAATTTCTTATTAATACTATTTCTCTCATTGCTGCTTGGATGCAACTCAGGGAACAACAATAAAGATCGTAATTCTGAAGAGGTTACCATCGTCTCTGTTGAAGAACTGGACCACAATGCTTCTGCATTTGTTGATAAGCACCTACAGGTGAACGGCCTGGTAACACACGTATGCAAGCATGGTGGTCAGAAAATGTTCATTACGGATGAATCCCAAAATGTAAACCTTCTGGTCAGGGTCAGTCAATCCATCCCGGAATTCGATATTACCCTTGAAGGAAGCACCGTGGAGATCACCGGTAAAATGATTGCCACAGTCACCGAAAATGAAGAAGAATCACATGAAGAAGATTGTGAGGCAGAGTCAAAAATGAAAGCAGCGGAAGAATCTAAAGGAATTTCAACAAATATTACCTATCACATTGAAGCTGCATCCTTCAGGGAGATTACCGATAATTAAGCAGCAGTATTACGCATTATCGTATGAAGTGGAGAAAATGGAACCGGTGGATTCACCGGAAATTGGGGTTTTTGTTCTTTGGCATGGCCATCGTGTATGGCATATCAGGAATCGCACTGAACCATCATATCACGAGGCACTGGAACCCTTCAATCGTAGAAAAATCAGCACCAGTCCCGGATATCACTCCTGTCAGCAGGGAAATTGTTAACGAAGCATATATCCGGAATATCCTTGAAATAACAGGACAAACAGACAATTACAAGCAATATTTTTTTCCTGATAACACCTCTCTTATTATATATCTTGACAAGGGACACATTACAGTAGACCTTTCTACTGGAGAAGCGGATATAACAAGAATCCGGAACCGCAGGGTATTCAGGGAGTTGAATTTTCTACATTACAATAAACCGAAACAGCTCTGGACCTATTTCTCCGATCTTTTTGCCTTGTCCATGATACTGCTTGCGATTTCAGGTATTCTGATGGTAAAGGGTAAAAGGGGTATCCGCGGACAGAGCGCATTGCTTCTGGCGACCGGAATATTGGT
>JAGYNX010000355.1 GCA_018399855.1 Spirochaetota bacterium | reverse complement strand
CCGATGAATAATTTCACGATAATTTTGGTCTTTTTTTTGTTATTCTTTTTATCCTGGTATTTATAGACCGCGTATATCTTCCCCTTGTGCACAGCCACTGAACAGAGATATTTTTGTGGTAAATAACGTTTCGCTTTTTTTACTGTTGCCCACTTGTTTCCAGAAAAAGTCTTTACCACCGCGTAACGAATATGTGCATTATTGGGAAATTCAACTGAATGGTCAATGACGGTTTCATTGTATAACGCATATACTGCATCTTTATTAACAAGAAGAGAGGTGTTGCTGGTCTGTCCATCTGAAAGGGTGCCCTCTCCAGCCTGCTCCCAGTCTTTTCCATTGAAACGTTTTACTATCGCCTTCTTGTCAAAGGTTTTGTCATTGTACGCAATCCATGGCTGATCTTTAAAAAAAACCATTGAGAGTGAAGAGGCACCCCCCCTTGATATATCGGCCTTGCCCAGTGTGTCCCAGCTGTTTCCGTTGAAGCGCTTTACCACCGCCTTTTCGTCCAGTCCTTCGTCACTGTAGGCCACAAATGGTATTCCAGAGTTTATGACAAGGCATATGTACCGTGCTTTTCCCTTCGAAACGTCGTTACTGCCCAGGGTCTTCCATGATGTGCCATTGAACTGCCTGACTATCAACCTGTCATTGCCGTTATTATAGGCGATAAAGAATTGCCTGTTGTTCACCGTTGCGGAAAGACCCCTCAAAGGGCCTTGTGATGCTGCAGGAGTGATTACACTCTTCCATGATTTTCCATCGAAGAACTTTATTAGCAGTTTACTATCACCCGGCTTTTTATAGATATTATAGAGGTAACCGGCATCAGTAACGGTAGCAGCATTGATCCATCCCTTAGATTCGGAGGCGGCCTTTTTCCATTTGTTTGCCCCATCCGCGTTCACCCGGGCTGCCAGGACCGCAACAGTCACAATAATACAGAAGAATAGTAATGTTTTGATTCCGGTTGTCTGCTTTTTCATAGAGTGCCTCCCAGTTTTCTACTGCTTTTCCAGTTTTTTTGAAATATGGCGGACCCTGACATTGGCCCATTTGGCATATCTTTTGTTATACCCGATGTGTTTAAAAGTTCGCTGTGCCGACTGGAACGATTGCAGGGCCTTTTTATAGTACCTGTGGCTGTCAGAACTCTTTGCGCGTGACATGAAATATTCTCCCTGGAAGACAAACAGTTTCCCCCGGGAATACGTTGATTCGTAATTATTGCTCTTTATAATACCTTCTGCCTGGTCAAGGTATTTCTTTGACTCTGACGGTTTGCCTTGCCTGAGCAGAACATAGGCATAATCTGAAATGGTATCTATCCTTTCGGTGAGGACTTTTCGCGAACGGTCCAGATCTTTATTGCCAAGCTGCGCCGTGTACTTTTTGTAATAGTTCAGGGCAACAGGATAATATTTCAGTGATTCTTCAGGCATATGCACTGTAAAAGCGGACAGTGAATAGGAGGCAAATACTTTCGCGTATTTATATTGCTCATCTTTATCAAGTGACCGTATGCTTTTAAACGCGTAATGAAAGTGCCTTTTGAAACCGGCCTTATCTTTTTTCTTTCTGTACAGGTGACCCATTACACTGTCAGCAAAAATATATTCGAATGTCCCCGTAAGGTTGAACTTCTCGTAATGATCTTTCAGCAGCTTAAGATAGCGTATGGAAGCGTCCCAGTCTTTTTGCAGCCGGTATATTTGCGCATATCGCATATACACCTTCGCGTAGGGAAAGGTATTGCTTTTCCCGCTTTTCCGGTATAATGTATCAGCCCTTTTTACATATTCAATTCCACGCCGGGGCTTATTCAGCGTAAAAGCGGTGATATATGATGCCAGCATATGGGCCCTGATGAAGGTGGAATCAATTGCAATGGCCGATTCAACATAACCAAGCGCTTTCCGGGGATCTTCGTGAATGGTTTCCCTGGCTTTCTGAAGAAGCTTATACGCTGAAGGATCAACGCGGTATGCTTTCTCATCAACATTTTTCAGGTCAGCTTTTCTCGTCTTTTTAGTTTCTGACAGAAGTGCCGGTATAATGGTTTCCTGTATTTTAAAGATGTCGTTAACTGGTCCGGAAAAGCGTGAGGACTTGTATATAGATCCTTTTTTTATGTCAGTTAACAGCGCGGTGCCCTGTAACCTCGATCCCTGCACATAATAGGTACACTGTAATGAATAATTTGCTGTTTTCATGTCCGAGGGGTTGATGACAGATCCCTCATCTGCCAGGCCCGTTTGGGAAAAAGCGGCTTCATCTATGGCGCTGCGCCTGCTTTCAGCGGTAATGACCACAATGTTCTTTAGTAAGGACAAGTCGGCAACCATGGCGTCACCCAGGCTGTCGGCAATCCAGTTATGTTCGGCGGCGCTGCTGTTTTTCACGTCCTGTACAAAAATAACGATGTCGGATTGTGCGAATAGTGATAAAG
>JAGYNX010000354.1 GCA_018399855.1 Spirochaetota bacterium | reverse complement strand
CATTACCTATTGTGACGACGAAGAACTGGTTAAAAAACCTGAAATACAGTCACTATTCAAGAAACGCATAAACGAAGTATGCGAGAAGCTGGCCCCCTACGAGCAGGTAAAAAAATTCACTATACTGCCCCATGATTTTTCTGTAAAGACGGGGGAACTTTCACCGACATTCAAGTTTCGACGAAACCATGTCCACGAAAAGTACAGTGATATCATTGACAGGATGTATCCTGCCAGCGATTCCACCACACTGTAAATCAACCCGCATGATGATGTACTACTACCAAACCGGTTGCTAATAATGGGGGAACGTATAATAACCGCACGATCCATAAAAACCACGCTGAAAAGTGATGAATTCAGAAACAGGATATCACACAGCTGGAAGACCAGCTGGCCCATGATATTCATAATGTTGTTTGAATTTCTGATAAGCATTACCGACGTGTTCATCGCGGGTATGCTGGGCAAAGAGATACAGGCCACGGTTGGCTTCGTCTCGCAAATGTACTTCATATTTATCGTGATCGCAAATGCCCTTACCGTCGGTACAGTGGCCATTACCTCTCAGATTAAAGAAGGAAAAAAGGACACCCTGGGCATTGCCGCTTCCACGTCACTTGTATCAGCGGGCATAGCAGGGATTTTCCTTGGAATCGCCGGAATATTCTTCACACCCATGGTGATACCATATATTGATGTTCCCGAGAAGATACAGGCACTGGCACCCCCATTGCTCATGACATACGCCGTTGGCCTGATGTTTCATTACCTGCTGATAACCACAAACGGCCTGTTACGGGCCAGGAAAATGATCAGGCGATCACTTGTTACCATGGCCATAATATGCGTTACCAATATAGGGTTTAACTTTTTGCTGGTCTTTTTTACACCCGCGGGGTACCTGGGTATTGCCCTGTCCACGGTTATCAGCGTGATAATCGGCGCCATTATTAACATCATCCACGTAAAAGGCTTTATAATGGCAGGCCTGAGATTCTCACGTGAGTACCTGGCCCGCATCGTATCAATAGGGTGGCCTTCGGGGCTTTTACAGGTGGGATGGCAGGTAGGATCAGCCGTACTGTTTATTATACTGGGATCCCTTCCCCATCACAGCGTTGAAATCATTGCCGCCTTTACCATGGGCCTCAGGATCGAAGCGGCTATTTTTTTACCAGCCTTTGCCTTTAACCTGGCCAACGCCGTCATCATAGGAAATTACATCGGCGAGAACAGGCATGAAGAAGCCTACAAGAACGGACTGGCAACGGCGGTTATCGGAGTTACCATCATCACGGTACTTGCCCTGCTGATTGCAGTCAACGCCAGGCGTATTGCCCCCCTGCTCTCTGATAATCCCCTTGTTATTAACGAGGCGGTGCGATACATTTATATAAGTATGATAAGCGAGCCTTTCATGGCATGGGGGATCATACTGGGAGGGGCCTTAAATGGTGCCGGGGACACCAGGAGTGTCATGAAAATTATAATCCTGACCCTGTGGATAGTGCGCCTCCCACTGAGCTATACAACCGGAATAGTGTTTGGACTTGGCGCACCAGCCATCTGGTGGTCAATGAACGCGTCACAGGTTGTACAATGCTGTTTTATCAGCAGGCGATATTTTGGAAAAAAATGGTTATACAATGAAAAGAGAAAAACTGTCGATTGATCATCAGAAAATGCTTACCGAAAGGCTGCGCGAAATTACTGTTCCCCTTTCGGAATACTGTTTTTCAAATCTTTACCTGTTCAGGGAAGTACATAACTATCACGTCATCATAACCGATGACATCTACATTGAGGGGAGTACGTATGACGGTGTACGTTTTCTCATGCCTACACGCCATCCTTCAAAGGTCAACCTGGAAGACATTGAAAAGAGACTCTCCAGCGTGGACTGCCTTTTCCCCATACCCGAAGAGTGGCTTCTTCTCTTCCAGGAGAAAGGATACGTGCATAATTTCAACGAGGGAGATTCTGACTACATTTACAGCAAGGAGAAACTCTCCAGCTACAGCGGGAAAAAACTGCATAGCAAGAAAAATCTCTTAAACCAGTTTCTCAGAAAATACGACGCAGAGGTTCTGTCTATCACCAGTGATCATATTCCCGCGGCGATAGACATTCTGGACACCTGGCAGGAACAACTGGGGCAGCCCCCCGAAAACACCGATTACCATGCATGCCGCGAGGGACTGGAGATGTTTGACCGCCTGCACCTGTGCGGGGTAATTTATTATATTGAAGGCAGCCCTGCCGGATTTCTCATGGGAGAGGGGATCACTACCGACACCTTCGCCATACACTTCGCCAAGGGACTTACCAGCTACAAGGGGATATACCAGTACATGTACAACCATTGCGCGAAGGCACTACCCGACCCCTTTCAGTATTTCAACTTCGAGCAAGACCTGGGCATACAGGCCCTTCGGGACGCAAAGAAGTCATACATACCTG
>JAGYNX010000353.1 GCA_018399855.1 Spirochaetota bacterium | reverse complement strand
CGGTTAAAAAAAATTATGTGAATTGCAATTTCAACGATTATTGTTATAAAAATTATTTTCAATTCCCAATAGTCCGGAAAAACACTAAAAAAATAATACCTAAAGGTGAATTGGCCCTTAATATATAAGGGCCAATTCACCTTTGTGGGTAAATATTTTGTTGATTAATATACCGCAAGCTGTATATCTAACCTTCCAAACTTTGTTTGATTTTATGCCCGGTCGTGCTATAGTCAGGTGTAGTAATTAAACAAACAGTATAATATTTTATAAAACATTCCCAAGTTAAAATGGAGGCAGGTATATGGTTAATTACAAGGACCTGGGCCTGGTCAATTCTCGTGAAATTTTCAAAAAAGCTGTCAATGGTGGATATGCCATCCCCGCGTATAATTTCAACAACATGGAGCAGTTACAGGCTATTATAATTGCATGCACAGAAACAAGATCGCCGGTAATCTTACAGGTATCGAAAGGGGCACGGCAGTACGCCAATGAGACACTTTTACGATACATGGCAATGGGAGCTGTAGAAATGTCAAAAGAGAGTGGGGCTGATATACCCATTGTTCTTCACCTCGATCATGGTGATACCTTCGAGATATGCAAGGAGTGCATAGAAAACGGGTTCTCTTCGGTAATGATAGACGGTTCCCACCTTTCATATGAAGAAAATATTGAACTCACGAAAAGGGTGGTAGAATACGCCCATAAATATGATGTTACCGTTGAAGGTGAACTTGGAGTACTGGCGGGCATTGAAGATGACGTATCTTCAGAAGTATCACATTATACAAAACCCGAAGAGGTAGAGGATTTCGTAAAGCATACAAATGTAGATTCTCTTGCCATATCAATCGGTACATCTCACGGAGCGTACAAGTTTAAACCAGAAGACGGGGTTCCTGAACTTCGTTTTGATATACTGGAAGAGATAGAGAAGAGAATACCTGGATTTCCCATCGTGCTTCACGGGGCATCCTCTGTCATTCCTGAATATGTTGATATCATAAATAAATATGGCGGTGATCTAAAAGACGCGCTGGGGGTACCTGAAGACCAGTTACGCAGGGCAGCAGCGTCGGCAGTCTGCAAGATCAATATTGATTCAGATGGACGCCTGGCGATGACCGCAAAGATACGGGAAAGTCTGTACAATGATCCTTCTAACTTTGATCCTCGAAAATACCTTGGACCGGCAAGGCAGGAGCTTATCGAGATGACCAGGCATAAAAATGATAACGTGCTGGGCAGCTCTGGAAAAGCGTAATGTTAAGTAAAAATCAGTATAACCTGATCGTAGATATCTTGAAACATGCCGGAAGTACTGTCAGCAATGATGAATTTCTGAAGGCTACGGTAGATGTCTTTTATGAATATCTTTCTCCCGTATCGGTGAGTATATACAAGCTGGTGCAGGAGGAAAAGCTTGTGCTGCTCAGGGAAAAAGGGGAAAATTTTGATGAACTTGTTTTAAAAATTTATAATTTTTCCCTGATGGCACGTAAGTCTATTAAAAAGAAAAACGTGATGTTTCTGCCTACATCAAAATCATTCCAGAATGAAGATATCGATATTTCAGTTATTCTTATCCCGATGACTCATGCAGATGAAAGTATTGGAATGGCATGTGTAGTATTCCCTCTCGGGGACCGGGCATACCATGAAAAAAACAGGAATTTTTATACTATTCTCAGCAGGATGCTGGGAATTATCGGCTCTCTCAAGAAACAGGCATCTGTTGCTGACATGCTTGATCCTGGAATAGCAGAAGCCGAATTTTCTGATAAAATTTCCAGCCTGAGCGTTCTCTCAGCAGGAGTCGCCCACGAATTTAATAACATACTGGCAGTGATTAAAGGCTATGCTGAACTTGTGATAATGAATGATTCGGTTGATTCAACCGTTAAGGATGCTATCAAGGTAATAGACAAACAAACTGAACGGGGATCGTCACTTATAGAACGGCTTGGGATATTTCTAAAGGGTAAAGATGTAACCTTTACTTATTATCCACTTAATGATATCGTTAGGGAAGTTCTTGATATCCAGCGTCACACACTTGAAAATGAATCAATCAAAGTTGAAACAAATCTCGGAAAAACTCCTGATGTGTTGGTAGACCAGAAGCAGATAAAAGAAGCATTGATAAATTTATTGTCAGGATCGCGACAGTCAATTCGAGCCAGGAAGAATGGTGGAAATATAATAATTGAAACTTCCTTTACTATGGATGCCGTGGTTCTGAAGGTAATGGATGACGGAGTCCCCCTTGATCAGAAGCACATCGAAATGGTCCAGTCTACTGATAACAGTGATGTAAATGATTCTACCCTTGTGGATATCAAGAGTTCCGGTTCCAGTGCTGGTCTTGGGCTTGCAATAGCTTTTGGTATAATTGAGAGTCATGGTGGAAGTTTGCAGGTTAAAAGAAGAGGTGAAGATGGTAATGAAGTAAAGATATA
>JAGYNX010000352.1 GCA_018399855.1 Spirochaetota bacterium | reverse complement strand
ACTGCAGATACACGAGATCATAAGCTTTTTGGGATGGTTAATAATGATTTGTAGATATATAATAAAATATTAGCAAGTAGATTCTTATTGAAAGATATATATTCATTTGTGTTATTCAAGAAATGCTATTGACCCGGAGTTGATGTATGAACCATACTGTTAATATAGCCTTGAATATATGGAGTAATCATGCAGCAGTTGAAATCCCTGGCTCATACATTGTTTCATGGTAAAGCAGCCGACAAAAAAACAGGCCTTGCCCTTGGGTGCGGGGCGGTACTGGGTGCTGCCCACGTGGGAGTGCTCAGGGCAATCGAGGAGCATGGCATAAAGATCGACGCGGTTGCCGGCACCAGTATAGGTGCCCTGGTGGCGGCCCTGTATGCCTTTGGCAGAAACTGGAAGGATATTGGCGAGGTGGCACGTCACCTGAACTGGTTTGACATATCAGGACTGTCCCCGTCTCAATATGGACTTCTTAATAATCAGAAGATGGGAAAGAAGATACGCGATTTGCTTGGCGAGGTGTCTTTCAATGAGACCCGTATTCCCCTTGCCATTGTTACCGCTGATATCAGCAAAGGCGAAAAGGTGGTTCTGCGTGAAGGAGACGTGGGAAAGGCAGTGATAGCAAGCTCTTGCATACCGGGGGTGTTCAAGCCGGTACAGTATGATGGCCGCATGCTGGTTGACGGCGGCATCATGGAAAACGTTCCCATTGAACCTTTACGGGACATGGGCATGGGTTACGTTATCGGTGTAGACCTGAACACCAGGCATTCATACAAAAAACCCCGGCACATCATCGACGTGATCATGAACGCCACCCTCATCATGATGAACACCGCCACGAAAATACAGACATCCAAAGCTGACCTGATGATAACACCGGATCTTTCTCCCTTTAACCTTGTTGATACCGGCCAGGTTGATGACCTTATTGTGGAAGGATACCTGGAAGCGAAAAAGAGTTTTCCCTTGACTTTCACCTGGTAATACAGGCTATTCATTGGAAAACATACCTTTCAACAAAGATGTCTGCTTCAGGCCATAATCGAAAACCAGTTAGCCCAACAAGATGATTTCCCTTGACATTTCCCTGCATTTATATCCCAATTTCAAATGCGACACGCAAAACTTCGCCCGCCATTGCTGCATATAAAGAAAAACACGAGACAGAAGAAAACCTTTCTGCCGGGAGGTTGCTATGACGTGTACACAATACCGTATACTCTTCGTGATACTACTTATCCTGCCTGTGATTTTAACGGGATGCCGTGAAGTAGATACTTCAAATCACTTTACACTGATGCTGGAAAACGGTGTGGGGGCAACATCGCAGCTTGACAAACCCGACTCACCCATGGAATGGGGTAAATATCACCCGAAGAACCTGCGTGACGGCGACAACGCCACGTGCTGGTGCGAGGGTGAGAAGGATGGGTATGGCGTGGGGGAGACGGTGTACGTACCCGTCCCCTGGCATGTTGATGGTATGTCAATTCGAAATGGGTATCATAAATCCAAAGAGTTGTATGAGAAGAACAGCCGGGTGAAGAAGGCAGACATAGCTTTTCACGTGGCGGTACCAGTGGCGGGACATGTCACCCAGACCGGGCAGAAGTATACCCTCTACTCTACGGGAGAAAAGACAACAGTTACTTTCGATGACAGTATGGAGAAGGTCACGTTTTCACCGGATGTCAATTATTCCAGGATCAGCGCACTGGTTAAAAAGTTGCGTGAAGAGAACAAGAAGAAGCCCGTGGGTGAAATGAAACTTGTTGCAGGGCTAACCATCAGGGATATCTACCCCGGCACAAAATATAAAGACACCTGCATCTCTGAGATATCCTTTCCTTTTACGAAGAAACCGGTAATCAACGAAATGCAGAACACCATAACCGTGGGTGATGAGATGCTGGTTAGCGACGTGAATTCCGTATTTCAGCTTTTAGACACCAGCCCCGGCAACTACTGGGCCATCGTCATCCGCATGCCGGCAAAAGCAGAGGGCAGGGTGGAAACAGGGTACCGTCTCTACTACCTGCCGGCAATGAAGCGCGTTATGCTACATATCAACAGCCAGTCACTCACCGGCTTCACGGATATATACGGCAAACCAACTGGAAAAGAAGAAAAGATGTACCTGCAGTTTATCAATAAAGCAGGCAAGGAGGACACCCTCAAGCTGAACCCATATGACCTTCTGCAATACATAAACAAGGAATAAAAGATCACCACAGGGGCACAGAGGTACAGAGAAGGGATTAGTATATTTTTTTACCGCTAAGGCGCTAAGGACGCAGAGAATCGCAAAGAGAAAATAATTTAAAAATAAAATATCTTTTTCTTTGCTTTGCGCACTTAGTGTACTTCGCGACTTTGCGGTAATCCTTGTAAATAAAACCTCTGTACTTCTGAGCCTCTGTGGTAAACCCTGTTAAGCGAAATTATAATTTAAGAGGAGGA
>JAGYNX010000351.1 GCA_018399855.1 Spirochaetota bacterium | reverse complement strand
TTTGCACATCTGTGGCTTAAAAAATCAGCCACCCGCTTCGCTCGATAGACACAGATTTACACAGATTTTTATTATATCTAAATGATCTTCAATGTTTAGATATATATCAATGCTTCGTAATTGCTACATAAATAGTTTAAAAAATATTTCCTCAATCAATCTTTTTTCAATGGATAGGTCATGCAAAGTAAGACCTTTAGACAAATCTGTGTTCATCTGTGCCCATCTGTGGCTAAACCGTAAAAGTAATATAACAATAAATGATAATTGTTAGTTGACAATGTATCACGTATATGTTAGTCAGTCAACTGATAAATGAAATATATTGATAAAGAGGTTTGCCATGAAGGGAGGCGCTGAAGAGGTGAAGGCGCAGGCGCTCCGTGATTTTGCAGAGTACATCAATCCGATGAAGGTGCGCACGCTGAAGAGTGCCGGACTTGATATTATCGAGGACCGGCGTGAGGGGGCGGGGGTGTGGGACATCACCGGCCGTAAGTACATAGACTGCCAGACGGGTTCGGGCATCATGAACGTGGGAAGGCATAACAGGGAAATCGTTGAGGCCCTGAAGAAGGCCCTGGATACATACGATATCGGGGTATTCCTGTTATGCTCAAAACCCAAGGCCGACCTGGCCAAAAGGCTGGCAGAGATCTCGCCGGGAGACCTGAAGTGCACGGTGTTCGGGGTGGGTGGCGGCGAGGCCAACGATGCCGCCATAAAGATCGCCCGGGGCTTTACCATGAAAACCGGCATTATCTACGCGAAAAACTCGTATCATGGTCACACCGGGTTTGCACTCTCGGCCATCGGGCGGGAGGCCTACCGGGAGCCATTCGGCCCGCTGATGCCGGGATTTACCATGGTGCCATTTGGCGACATGGACGCCATGAAAGAGGCCATGAACGAAGAAACCGCGGCGGTGATACTGGAGCCTATTTTGGGGGAGGGAGGCATTCACGTCCCCCCCGATGATTATTTGCCGGCGGTTCGCAAGTTGTGCGATGAAAATGAAGCGTTGCTCATTCTTGACGAGGTGCAGACGGGTTTTGCCCGAACCGGGAAGATGTTTGCCGCTGAGCACTGGAACGTGGTGCCCGACATCATGACGGTGGCAAAGTCAATGGGCGGGGGTATATATCCCATTTCGGCCACGATATTTAAGGAAGAGATCATGGACTTCTTTATACCTCATCCTTTCATTCACCTGTCCACCTTTGGAGGATCAGACCTGGGATGCATGGTGGCACTGGCTGTGATCGACTACATAGAAAAGAACGATCTTGCCGGGCACGCCCAAAAGATGGGACAGCGTTTCAGGAAAGGGTTTGACGCATTGCTGAAGGAATACCCGGAACTTCTGCTTGAGGTGCGACAGAAGGGACTGATGATGGGGCTGCAGTACACCAACGAGTCTATCGGGCCGCGAATGAGTAAGAAGCTGTCGGACAGGGGGGTGATCGCCGTGTACACCGGTAACGACCCAAGCATATGCAGGCTGATGCCCCCCCTGGTGATCTCCCCGGAAGAGGTAGACCTGGTGCTGGAGGCCCTTGAGGGTTCCATGAAGGAGCTTTCGAAAGAAAGCGGTATCGGTAAGGACGATTGAGCTGAACAAATGCAACCACAGGGGCACAGAGATACAGAGAAAGGATTTGTTATGTTTGCTTTATTAATATTATCAAAAAGTATGGTTAATAGATAATCTTGTTGGGTATCATTATATAAAACAGGATTTCACTTACTGATCCAAAAGATAAATAACTATTCAAAGACCAATATACTTTCCTTCTCTGTATCTCTGGGTCTCTGTGGTAAAAAAACATGGAGGACGGTATGGCTACGAGTAAAGAAATTATGGAGGCCCTGGGGGATTACCAGGTGCAGTGTAACAACAACAAGCGGTTGCGGAGGATGCAGCGGGACTGGTCGAAGCTGTTGCATTTTGTGGGTGAGGATACCGGTGACAAGTTCACCATGGACGTGGTGAAGGGTGAGATCGTTTCCTTCGCCGAAGGTGCCAGCGGCACGCCTGATATTATTGTTACTGCCAGCAGCGAGGACCTGTGCGATATGTTCTGGGGCGACCTTAATCCCTCGCAGAAATACCTGGAGGGCGAGATCAAGGTGAAGGCCTCCCAGGAGGACGTGGTGCGGCTGGATGCCATTACCATGATCATCTGGCCTGACGTGTAGGAGGCTGCCATGACAACATTGAAAAAGGTACTGAAACTGCGGACGGTGGTATCAACCTCGGCCGGTATGGCCCTTGCCACCTCGTGCTACCTTGCGGGGCTGCAGGTTGCCACCATGCTGGTGGGTGAGCTGGCATGGATATCCATACTGGTGGCAGGGCTGTTCTGCATGCTCTCGGCCATGTGTTTCTCTGAGCTTACCTCGCTGTACCCCACCGCCGCGCGATTGATCAGGTGCGCAGCATCGCAGCCCCCGCCGTGGTCCCGATCGGCCTCGGTGCCCAGCTCGTCCATCA
>JAGYNX010000350.1 GCA_018399855.1 Spirochaetota bacterium | reverse complement strand
TTTGCTGAACTCAAGAAGGGCGTGAGCGATGCTGCGTATCTTTTCCGGGGGACTCCCGGCACCGTTGGCTGCCTTCCGCATTGCATCGTAAAGCTGGTCAAACACGTCGGTTGAGAGATCAGCGTAGATGTCCTCCTTGCTTTTGAAGTACGAGTAGATGGTGCCAACCCCAATCTCGGCCAGCGTGGCGATCTGCCGCATGGAGATGTGGTAATAGCCCTTCTCAAGCAAGAGCTCCCTGGCAGCATCAAGTATCTGCTCCCGCCGCTGCTCCCGCTCCCGTTCCCGTCGTTCCTGTAGTCCCATAATGGTTTTAGTTATGCCTTTAAAAGTTGAATGTCAATTCCTTTTCAATGAGTTACCACAGAGGCTCAGAGAAACAGAGGGATATTCTCTTTTTCAATATTATTACACTTATTATATAATTTTTTCTTAATACATCTTTCAGTTCAGGTTTATATTTTTTTAGTTTAATGAAAACTAAGGCTTTTAGATAAATCATAACACTCTTTTCCAGGATAAAGACATAAAAATATATAATCTTCCCCAACTCAAACCTGTTTAACATAAGTGAAGTGAATATGAGAACTTAAAGATAACTAAGAACGATACCCTCTGTTTCTCTGAGTCTCTGTGGTGACCCCCGTTGCGCTTCATGATGAAATAATTCTTGACAAATCACCCGGTATCGAACAGTGTTCTATTAGTGAACGCAATTCTGCTGATGAACTCCCGCCTATCGTGTATCCCTGTAAAGAGGTGAACTCATATGGATATACTAACCGACATTTCCAGTTCCGTACAGAAGGGTGACCAGGACAGCATACAGGCACAGGTGCAGACGGCCCTTGATGAGGGGCTTGCCCCCTTTGAGATACTCAACAATGGGCTTATTGCCGGCATGGACGTAGTTGGTGAAAAGTTCAAGAATAAAGAAATATTCATACCTAATGTGCTTATCGCCGCCCGTGCCATGAACAAGGCCATGGAGGTGCTCAAGCCCCTGCTTGTCGAGACGGGTGCCAAACCCGCCGGGAAATACGTGATCGGCACGGTGCTGGGTGACCATCACGACATCGGGAAGAACCTGGTGCGGATGATGCTGCAGGGAAAAGGCTTTGAGGTTGTGGACCTGGGCATTAACGTCACCCCCCAGCGTTTCGTTGAGGCCATCACCGAGGATACCGACATTGTTGGCATGTCAGCACTCCTGTCCACAACCCGTCCCCTTATGAAAGATACCATCGATGCCATAGAAGCCGCAGGGCTGCGTGACCGGGTGAAGGTCATGGTAGGCGGTGGAGCCATTACTGAGGCCTACGCCAACGAGATCGGTGCCGACGGCTACGGGTCTGACGCTATCCTCTCGGCTGAACTTGCCCTCAAACTTGTGGGGCAGAAGGGGGAGGTGTGATATGAACGGAAGAGAACGCATCCTGACCGCCCTTGAAGTACGCGAGCCTGACCGGGTGCCGCTGTACATTCACGGCATCAACGAGAAGCCTATTATCTGGATAGCACGCACCCTCACCGATGATCTTCCCGAAGAAAAAGAGATATACGAGATGGACGCTGCCGAGCAGGTGCAGCTTCTCAATGCCCTCTTTCTTCTACACGAGGAATACGGGGTTGACGGTTTTACCTGTTTTGAGATCGGTGACACGGTGAACATAGACGAGACACACATACGTGACCCTTTCAACGTGGTCTACGAACGAAGCCCGGTGGGTATCCCCGTGGCAACCGAACACCCAATTCATGACATGGACGACCTGAAAAAATACCAGCCGCCCAAACCAGCCGAGGAACACCTGCTGCTGCTCAACCTTGCCCGTGACCGGTTCAAGGACACGAAAGCCATATTCTGGATGATGCGGGGAAGTTTCGTGCGGTCGTGGCGGTTGTGCGGCATGGAGAACCTCATGTTCAAGATGTTCGATGACCCGCAGTTCGTGCACGACCTTGCGAAGAAGGTGCTCGAGTTCAACCTTGCGTCAATGGAACAGGTGCGCGCCGCCGGGGCCGACATTCTTATCGTTGAGGACGACATCGCCGACAAGAACATGACCCTGGTTTCCACCGAGCAGTTCCTTGAATTCATAAATCCCTACAACCGCGTACTGGTTGAGGAGGCCCACAAGAAGGGCATGAAGGTGATGCGCCACAGCGACGGTAACCTGTGGAACATTATGGACATATTGCTTGATACCGGCTATGACGGCCTGAACCCCCTTGAGCCGCAGGCGGACATGGGCCTGAAGAAGGTGAAAGACTACTGCGGCGACCGCCTCTGCCTTATCGGCAACATCGACTGCATCGAGCTGTTGCCCTCGGGCACCCCCGAAGAGGTAGACCAGGCGGTGAAGCAGGCCATCATCGACGCAGGGCAGGGCGGAGGGCTGGTGATCAGCTCGTCCAACTCGCTGCATCCCGGCACAAAGCCTGAAAACTGTATCGCCATGTTCAAAGCGGTAGAAAAATACGGCAAGTATCCG
>JAGYNX010000035.1 GCA_018399855.1 Spirochaetota bacterium | reverse complement strand
AAAAATATACAAAGAAACAAAAGAACATTTCAAAAAATTTAAAGAAGATGAAATATTCGATATCAAAGACCTGCAAACCTCAATCACTTCTAAAAATAAAAATCTTTTTACAGATCAGATGCTGAATACGGGCATTGATGGTATGCCGCTCAGAGGCTCTAAGATCAAGCGTATAGAACAGTTCGTAAAAGAAATCCAACTTTTAAATTCTGAAAAGATTACCGCGTATATAAAAGAATCACTTCCATTGGTGGCACTTGGAACTATCGCTGACTTAATGCCCCTTAATGATGAAAACCGAATACTTGTTAAGCAGGGACTGTGGAGTTTTAGCAGCCTGTCTCATGATGGAATGACCATGCTGGTGAAAGATATAAATAAAACGGTCTCATCAAAAGTTATAGGTTGGGATATTGCTCCACTTTTAAATACACCTGGTAGATTTGGTAAAACAAAATTAACAGCCGATTTCTTGATTTCACGGGATAATGCGACGATTCAGGATAACCTGCGGACAATTAAACAGTTAAACGAATATCGTAAAGAAGTAATTCATGATCTTTTTTCAAGTATCATACGTGAAATTGAAAAGGGTGATATCCATTCTGAAAGCTCAATCGTATATGTTGAGTCGGAAAAATGCCCTGAAGGATTAACCGGTCTGCTTGCAAACAGGATTGCTGATCATCTGCATAAACCGGTTATTGTCGTTTCCATTAATCCTGATACAGATATTGTAAAAGGCTCAGGAAGGACCAATGGTAACTTTGACTTTTTTTCAATAGTTGAACCTTTCAGAAACGGTTTTTTAAAAATTGGCGGACACGCGCAGGCATTTGGTTTCAGTGGTGAAAAGGAAAAAATACGTAAAATAATGAGTAAAATTGAATCAAGTGTACCGGTTGAGCAATCCCCGGGAGAGCTCTGGAAAATTGATTGTGAAATCCCCATTCAGGATGTAAACTTTAAAACTATAGATAAACTTGCAGCTTTTGAACCATTCGGTGTGCAGAATCAACCATTTGTGTTTCTTTCCAGGAATTGTGTGGTGAATGATGCCAAAATAATCGGGAAAAACAGAAAACATATTAAATGTCATTTTAAAACCGCGACGTCGATAGATGCTGTTGGATGGAATATGGCTGAAATGATTGATATGAGTACAATTTCGGACAGCCTGGTTGATATTTTGTATAATATTGAAATTAACGAGTATAATGGATTCGTAAGTCCGCAGATCGTATTACGTGAGATGCATGTGCTGTGAAGTGCATGTGCTGTGAAGTGCATGTGCTGTAAAGTGAAGTTCATACTAACAATTATTACTTTTGCTACTCGATTTCGTGAAAATTATAATTGACTTGTAACATCAGCAAAATTACCATTTGATGCGTAAACTGATGATTACCTATTTTTGAATTGTAGTTAGTAAAATATACCGGGGAAAGATATGGATATTGATATCAGGGATAAAGATACTACTGTTGAGATTATTATTGACGGTGATATTGAGATGATGTCTATAAAAAACTTTAAACAAAAACTTATGGATGTTGGGCAGAACAGGGATGTTGACATAGATCTTGATCTATCAAATGTTGATTATATTGATTCATCCGGGGTTGGTGTATTAATCAGCCTTTTGAAGTTACAGAAGAAAAAAGGAAAACTGCTAAACATTAGCAAGGTGAGTCCAAAGGTGCTGAATGTATTAAAGCTGAGTTCACTTTCCGAGGTTTTCAAACTTGAGGAATAGAAAGGTAGTTATTTCGGGCTATTCTTGAATATATAAGCAAATTGTAATTTTTATATTAATCCTCCTGTTAATGCCTTTCAGGTTTTAAATATGACAATAGAAAACAATGATGCTGCTTTTGATTTTACACGTTTACGTATAGGGTCAGGGGTAGATGTACATCCCTTCAGAGAAGGGCGGGATCTTCTGCTGGGGGGAGTTATCATTCCGCATTCCATGGGACTGCTGGGGCATTCAGATGCTGATGTACTCACGCATGCCATCATAGATGCAATTCTTGGTGCTGCCGGTCTTGGTGATATTGGCAGCATGTTTCCTGATACTGATACAGCATATAAGGGAATATCCAGTATAACATTATTGACCCGTGCATGGGAAAAATGCAGGGAACACGGTATGCAGCTGATTAATATTGATGCAACAGTTGCATGTGAGAATCCAAAGATAATGCCGCATGCGGATAAAATGCGACTGGCACTGTCATCAGCACTTAACATTCCTGATCCTGGTTTGATCTCAATTAAGGCCACTACAACTGAAAAACTGGGGTTTATTGGCAGAGAAGAGGGTATCGCCGCACATGCGGTTGTGTTGTTGTATCGATGATACATAGTATGACCGTATCATTCTTATATGAATTTATTGTAAATTGCATTTCTGCGGATCAATAACAGTTGACAACCCTGTTTAATCTGCTGTGTTCGTATGTAAAAATTAAGATATACGTGATATACTTATGTTTTGGGCAGGTACATAATGATTAAAAATGATATCGAATTACTAAAACGCGGAACTGAAGAAATCATTCCACTTGATGAATTTTCATCCAAGCTTGATCGTTCAGAAAAAGAGAACAAGCCACTTATCGTCAAGGCTGGATTTGATCCAACTGCTCCTGATATACACCTGGGTCATACCGTGCTTTTAAGAAAAATGCGTCATTTTCAGGACATGGGCCACATGGTTTATTTCCTAATTGGTGATTTTACCGGTATGATCGGAGATCCATCTGGAAAATCGGAAACCAGGAATCGATTAACAAGGGAAGAGGTGATGGAGAATGCTGAAACATATAAAAAGCAGGTGTTCCGAATTCTTGATAATGAGAAAACAAAGATTGTATTTAATTCATCCTGGTGTCAATCAATGACATTCGCGGATGTTCTGGATTTGACTGCCCGTTACAATGTGGCACGTATGCTTGAAAGGGATGATTTTTCCAATCGTTATAAAGATAATAAACCGATTTCGATTCTTGAATTCATGTATCCACTTGTGCAGGGATATGATTCAGTAGCCTTGAAAGCTGATATTGAGCTGGGCGGTACTGATCAAAAGTTTAATTTGCTGGTGGGGCGGGATCTGCAACGGGAGTATGGACAGGAACCACAGGTTATTATGACAGTTCCGTTACTTGTAGGTCTTGATGGTGTGCAAAAAATGAGTAAATCATTGAATAACTATATCGGAATAGAAGAATCGCCACGTGAAATATTTGGTAAAGTAATGTCAATTTCTGATGAAGTCATGTTCCTTTATTATGAACTGGTGACAGATGTGCCACGGGAGCAGATAAACAAGTCAAGGAAAGAGATGGAAGCAGGAGAATTGCATCCCCGGGATGTGAAAGTGAAACTTGCGAAAGAAATTTGCAGGCAATTACATAATGAAGAGGCTGCGGATAATGCGGAAGCGGAATTTAACAGAATATTCGTAAAGAAGGATGTTCCCGACGATATCGATGAATATACGATTCCCGAAGATGAAATGACAGATGGCAAAATATGGATTATAAAGCTGCTGGTTTTGACCGGTATGGCAAAAAGTAACGGGGAAGCACGACGGCTTATCAAGGGTGGCGGAGTATCCATAAATGGTGAGAAAATGACAGATGAAGACCTGGAGATGTTATTTGATTCGGAATCAGTTATTAAGGTAGGGAAAAGACGTTTCGTTAAGATTGTTCCATGAAACAAAAACAAATTACTTTTTGGAAAAAAAACGTAACCCATCGGTGGATTGCATGTCAGATATAAGTGATATCGAAACAATTGACAGGGTTCTTTCTGGTAATCAAAACGCTTATGAAATACTGGTTAAGAAGTATCAGGACAGGATTTTCAGGTATGTGTATTCCAGGATACCAGACTATGATGAAGCTCTCGATATTACACAGGAGATTTTCGTTCTGACCATGGAATCGTTGCATACGTTCAGAAGAGAATCAAAATTTTCAACATGGCTGTACAGTATCGCCATTAACTATTGTAAAAATTTTAAGCGCAAAAAGAGGCGATACAGGGAAGTGCCAATACAACGGACTGGCTCAGACTCTGAATATGAATTACAGTTGACTGATGCCCGTCAAGATCCTGAGCGGGATGTTATTGACAGGGATTCTCTGAGGATCGTTATGGAAGAATTGCAAAAGTTGCCAGAAGATTATCGTGATATACTCGTTCTTCGAGATATTGAAGGGGAATCATATAGTGATATTGCTGATATTCTATCAATTAGCCTTTCAAATGTGAAGGTCAGAATTCACAGGGGGCGTGAACTGTTGAAAAGCAGGCTGCAGCATAGGGGGTTACTATGATGAGAATGCATGTTCCATTCAGAAAATTATCAGCATATGTTGATGGTATAATCTCAGCTGAAGAAAAAGTTGAAATAAAAGAACATCTTAATCATTGTAAATCATGTGAAAAACAATATGATGATCTGAAGAAGATGATCGGGTTGGTCTCTTCCCTGAAGGGAATCGAGATTAAGAAAGATGATACATTTTTTCCGGAAATTATTGCAAAAGTAAAAACAGGCTCACGAAAAAAGAATTTCAGGAAGGTTGCAAATATTTCGGCTGTTGCCGCTTCAATTGCTGTTGTGTTTGGAGTTATTTTTCTATCACCGGATTCAGTTGATCATATAAAAAACAGTTCCGTGTTTTATGCCGGAGATGAAAAAGCAGGGAAAAACAGTGGGATAACAGAAAGGCTGGACAGAATAATTATTTCATCAACTGGACGTGAAGATACCCTCAGGTTACTTCGCATGCATGATGTGAAGGTAAAAAAAATATCAGATTCACATATTATTGCTGAGACTGATGCGGCTACCCTGCGACGATTGCAACAACAGCTTGGTGAGCGGCAACCTGCAAAAAATACGTTAACGAAAAACGTAGGTAGCGGACAACGTACTGCTATTCCTATGAATGATATCAGCTTTCCTTTTTCACTAATTAATGACGGGTTATCCGAAAGGAAGGTACGAATCAGGGTACAGGTGAGATAAAAAAGGGCTTCACCGCGTCAGGTATCACCTTTGTCCCTGTTATTGTTAAAGGGTAGGTGGGGTTCAGCATAATGTATAGTCTCAATCAATTCCTCGTGAAAATCCTTCAGCCTGTCCTTTTCCCTTAATGGTCTTATACCGGGTTTCTTGCCATTCCTTAAGTCCCGAAGGTATTGTGTCATAACGTACAATGGACCGGTTATACGATGTGAACTGATTATTGAAAATGCAAAGATAACAACCGCTTGTAGAATTGTGATGATCACGATGAAATATAGTACCAGCTGGCTATTGTACCTGATTTCTTTTAACATCCCGATGTTTTGCTTGAAGGTTTTCTCGCCTTCAAGGATAATCGTGCTTTCTGAATTGTGGAGGGCAGGTGTGGTAAGAAACATTTCAATCATTGCCCCCTGGTTGTCCACTACTTCTTCTATGTAAGAATTGTTTTTTTGCGCGAAAAAGAATAATACCGTTGAAACAATTAGCAGGGTAATAAATGGTAAAAGTGCAGACCTGATGGCAGTTCTATACTGGAATTTTTTATCTACAACTATCCTGGTTCGTTTATGTTCCATTATATCCTCGTTCTACTCCGGGTATGCAAAAATAAATTTTATGGTTGCATTATAGCTGATTTCTCATAAATTGATGATATATGATCGACAATAAACAAGTCAATTATTTTTAGCTGTCAAACTATTGAATCGGGGCGGGAAAACATGCAGACTTTAAGTCTTATCGCGTCTTTTCTGGCATCAGTGTTTCTTGTGTTTACTATTATTTTTGTTCTGGTTAAAGACTGGCGTGACCGTGTGAACAGGTATTATGCGTATTTCGGCTTTTGCTCCCTTGGTATTCTCTTTAATATGTTTCTTACATACATGATGCCCGATTCACAATACCTGACATTATTAAACAAGCTTACCCAGGCCAGCACTGTTCTTAGCTTCTCCGGGTTATTCGTAATGTCATTTACTTTCCCAAAAACTGAAAAGCAGGTATCCTTTCCTGTAATTCTTTTAATACTGGTACCGGCATATGTACTGGCGTATATCGCGGTATTTACTGACTTAAATATTACCAGGGCGTATTTTAAAGATGGCACACTTGTAAGAGAGTTTGAGTACTTTTATACTATATATCTTGTATGCGTGTTTATATATATATTGGCAGCCATAATTAACTTTATCCGAAAATATATTAAGACAGATGTAAAAATTTACCGCCTGCAAATGCGATTTGTGTTTATTGGTACAAGTGTAGCCATGTTTATAGCCGCAGTATTCTCAATCATAATGCCGAGGTTTTTCGGTTATTCGGATTTATATGTACTTGGACCTTCGCTGGCTACCTACATTGCTCTTTCGTCACTGTTTTACGCAATAGTATCATATAACATGATGGATATTCGTACAGCCATACATAAAACTACGATGTATGCGATTATATCAACGGTAATTTTTGTTCCGATTTTTCTTACTGTTGAATTGTATGATATGAATCTTTGGGGACTGAACAATCTGCCATTATATCTCCTGGCTGCGGTGATTGTGGTGATATTTATCATTTTCTCCGTGTATGTACAGCCGGTAATCGACAGGGTATTCAAAAGAAAACAATATGAACTTGAAGCAATGCTTAATAGTTTCGTGGTTGAAGTTGGTGGAATTCGTGATCTAAACCAGATAGTAAAGAGAACAGTTGACACACTGGTAGATGTTCTTTTTTTAAAAAAGGCATTTTTTATCATGTATGATAATGAAACCAGGAATTATGAGCTTTTTTATAATATCGGTGAAGAACCACCTTCGCCGGTTCTGCAAAGAAATTCTTCAATTATCCGGTGGTTTGTCAGAAATCAGGATATCCTTTCTGTTGACCGTGTATATAAGGATGAAAGGAGTTTTACTGATATTCAGGATGATTTTATTACATTCTACTCGGTTAACCAGGTAGTGGTAGTGATTCCCATTTATCACGGCAGGCGGGTAATTGGATTGATGTGTCTTGGTGAAAAAGATTCACTTGCCGCGTTCAAACCTGATGAGCTGGCGATGCTGGAATATTTTGCTTCTGAAAGCAGTCTTAACATCTCAAATGCTATAACATACCAGGAGTCAAAGCAAGAGCAGTTGATTCAGAGGACAATAACCCTTTCTTCCGATATACTCTCAAAATCAGTACCATCTACGCTGCCAAACCTGATAGGTATAAAATTCGGTGCCTTTTACATACCACGCCAGGGGGAAGGGATTGATTATTTTGATTTTATTCGTCCCGGTACACAGGGAGTGGGGGCTATCGCAACAGATATATCCGGACTTGGAGTAAACAGCGCAATATACTCTGTAATACTTCGTTCAGCCTTTCAAACCTGCATTAATGAAAGTCACTCCACCTACCATGTTGTACAGAAATTAAACAGGGTTCTGTATGAATATACCAGCGGGAAAGGTGGATTCGTTACTTCCTTCTATTATTATTTTGATGTACGGTCAATGCGTTTGATCTATACAAATGCCGGGTTCCCTCCAATGGAGCTTTTCAGAATAGACAAAAATGATTTTGATTCACTGGATACCGAGGGTATACCCCTTGGCTATGATCCTGCGGCAAATTATGGTATGGGACGTACAAATATATTGCGTGGTGATATTGGTGTATTATATTCCAAGGCATTAACCAGTTCAAAGAACCCCAGGGGAGAAACCTTCGGAATAGACCGCTTACGGAAAATAATCAAGGAAAACCGCATGGACAAACCAACTGATATCAGCATGAAGATACAGGAGGAATTCAAATCATTCATCGGGCTTTCTTCCCCAGAATCTGATATCGTGGTAATTATTTTTAAGGCTTACTAAAGTGAACGGGTTAACTCCTCAAGTCCTTCCTTTACGGTAAACCTGGGAAGAAAACCGAGTTCATCACTTAATTTTCTATTATTTGAGACAGATTCACGAATATCACCCTGTCGGGGTTTGTCGTATTTCACGGATATTTCTTTGTCATATATTTGTTTAAGCATTTCCAGAAGGTCATTTAGCGAGGTGGCCTTCCCATATCCCACGTTATAATTTTCAAAACCGGTACTGTTCTTTTCTGCTGCAAGCATATTCGCCTGCACCACGTCTTTCACGAATATAAAATCCCTGTACTGATCACCATCTCCGAATACGGTTACTGGTTGATTTGCTTTAATCCTTGTGGTGAATATGGATATAACCCCCGAGTAAGGTGATGATGGATCCTGGCGTGGACCGAATACGTTAAAATAGCGGAGAGCCACGGTTGGAATACCGTAAAGTTCGCTATACAGCCTGAGGTATGTTTCAGAGATATACTTATCAGCCCCATAGGGGGAGATGGGTTTGACAGGTGAAACTTCGCTTTTAGGTAGTTCGGGATGATCACCGAATATGGCAGCCGAGCATGCGAAAATGACTTTTTTAGCCTTGTGTTTTCTTGCTGATTCCAGTACATTTAATGTTCCACCAGCGTTGACCTCAAACGTGGCCCTGGGATTATCAATGGACTGCTGTACTGATGCAATTGCGGCCTGGTGAAAAATTAAATCATGACCTGCAATGGCCTGTTCCAGGAGGGGGTAGTCCCTGATGTCACCTTCAGTTATTTTTAATCTATCATTTGTGGTGGCAAATTGTAAATTATCCATTTTACCTGTTGAGAAATTGTCATACACGGTCACGTTATGGTCTTTCAAGAGGTATTCTTCTGCAATATGTGATCCAATAAATCCGGCACCACCGGTAATAAATACTTTCATCCTGCTGTATGCTCCTAAGGTATATTAATCGTTGATTTATAATCTGGAGGAAATTATATTCTATATTTTATCAAGTTTCTTGACAAGGACAATTCAATCTGAATAAAGTAATACAATTAGCATGTAACACCAATAAAATATGAAACCATACGGAATTTTTAAAAGGTCTACATAACCCAGGGGGACGAACTGATGAAGAAAAAAATACTTATAAGCGATAAAATCGCACAGGAGGGGCTTGATCTACTCGAAAAAAATGGATCGTTTGAAGTAGTGTACAAAACTGATTGTGATGTGGAAGAATTAAAAAAGCAGATTAAGGACGCACACGCCCTTATTATTCGCTCAGCCACCAAGGTAACCGAAGAAATAATTAATGCCAGTGAAAAACTTGAAGTAATTGCAAGGGCCGGTATCGGTCTTGATAATGTAGATATTCCAAGAGCTACAGAAAAGGGTGTGGTGGTTATGAACACTCCCGGAGGGAATACGGTGTCAACCGCTGAGCAGGCGGTTGGTATGATTTTTGCCATTTCACGTAATACTCCCCAGGCGGACGCAAGCATGAAGCAGCAAAAATGGGAAAAAAAGAAGATGGAGGGAGTAGAACTCAAGGACAAAACCGTGGCTGTTATTGGCCTTGGCAGAATTGGTATGGAAGTGGCCCGGAAATGCCGGGGACTTGGTATGCGGGTTATCGGCTATGATCCATATATTCCGGCTGAAAAAGTTCGTGAGTTTGAAGTTGAGGTGGTTGAACTTGAAGAAGTATGGAAACTTGCTGACTATATAACTGTTCATACACCTCTTACCGATCAGACAAGAGATATTATCAACAAGGATGTATTTCCGAAATTAAAACCAACAGTACGCCTTATTAACTGCGCACGGGGTGGTATTTACAATGAGAATGATCTGTATGAAGCACTGAAGGAAGGTAAGATTGCCGGTGCTGCCCTTGATGTGTTTACAGAGGAACCCCCGAAGAATATACCTCCTTTTCATGAACTTGAAAATGTTGTACTCACTCCTCATCTTGGCGCTTCCACAAAGGAGGCACAGGTCTCGGTGGCTGTTGAAGCGGCGCAGAATATAATGGAATATCTGCAAACCGGTATCGCGCGCAGCAGTGTGAATTTCGCGTCACTTGATATGACCGAATATAACGCCTTGAAACCATTTATCAACCTTGTTGAAAAGATGGGATATTTTCAGGGTGCTGTACTCAAGGGAAAGGTTAAAAGTGTACAGATTTATTATTCAGGGGAATTCGGTGATTACAACCTGGAACCTGTAACTTCAGCGTATCTGAAGGGACTTATTGATCCCTTCGTCGATTGGAATGTTAACTATGTGAATGCCCCCATAATCGCCAAAGAAAGAGGCATAAAGGTCCAAACAGGTGATGATTCTGAGATCAGGGATTATACACACCTGGTAACCATTAAGGCTGAAGGAGAAAACGGAACGAATGAACTGTGGGGTACTGTAATAGGTAAACAACCATGGATTGTTAAATACGATGATTACCTGGTTGATTTCATACCTACTGGAAAAATGCTTGTGATGCATAATAATGACGTTCCCAATGTAATAGGATCAATAGGTACCTTTCTTGGTGAGCGAAATGTGAATATTGCCAACCTGCATCTTGCACGAACAAAAAGGGGAGGTGAAGCCCTGGTAATCCTGGAGCTTGACGATGAGCTTTCACAGGATTTTTTGGACCAGCTGCTTGAACTTCCTCAAATAATTGATCTGAATTTTCTGTCATTGTAGATATATGTCATAACCTGTGTAGTGTAAGATGAAATTTCACTACACAGGTTTTCAGTCTCAGCGTTTACACGTCAACACCGAGAAATGTACGCACCAAAAATCCGATCCCGAATGACAACAGGGCAACTCCCATACTGATGCCGGCCATCTCAAAAAACCTGTGCCTGAAGTTCAGATCCTGGGCAACGGAGATATAGTAATTAAACAGAAATATTATTAACAGTGCCGCAAGCAGGGTAAATGCAAGACAGACAAGATAGTGATCAAATAGAAAATATGGTAAAACCAGTATAACAACTGTCATAATATAGGCAATACCTGTATACAGGGAGGACTTCAGGGCATTTTCCGTGTCCCCCTCTGTTTTTTTTGAAAGATACTCTGATGCCGCCATGGATAATGACGCGGCGATACCTGTAATCAGGCCTGCAACCGCGATAAGGTCGGTTTTCTGGAGGGCGAAACTGAGACCAGCCAGGGCACCGGTGAGTTCTACCAGTGCGTCATTTAGACCCAGAACGATTGATCCGGCATAATTAAGCCGTTCTTCCTTTATCATGCCCAGCAGTTTTTCTTCGTGTGAATGCTCTTCTTTTGAAATATTGCGTGCGCCGGGAATGCTTTCGGCCAGCCTGTCATAATTAACCTGGGCCTTGTCTTCGCCGCGCTCCATGAGTTTAAGGCCGAAAGTGATGCCCAGTACCCTGGAAATAAAAACGTAATACCAAAGCTTAAGACGATTGGGGTGTACTTCCCTGTTTGTAAATGATTTCCAGTAATTGTAATGCCGTAACTCATCATCGGATATATGCTTGAGTATCTTGCCATTCTCGCGATCCTTAATGGTAGATGAGAGCTTGTCGTAAATATGATATTCAGTGATCTCATTTTTCTGCGCAACCAGCAACTGCGAAATTATTTTCGGAGGCAATGTATTTTCAGTCATAGGCAATTCTCCATTATACTATAAAGTTCATCTTTTACATGTTGTAGCATTCCAGTAACAAATACCGCAAGCAATTTTAACGAAAAAATGCAACCACGGAGACACAGAGGTACAGAGAAAGGATTTATATTTCTGTCTTAAAAGTATGTGAAAACATTATGATCACATGGAAAACCATGAAGATATCATGATGTGCAACCAGACAATTTATATTTCTACTCTGTACCTCTGTGTCTCTGTGGTTGCATTTTCTCAGGTTTTATGGAAA